>JAGGXM010000166.1 GCA_021163045.1 Thermoproteota archaeon
AAAGAGTTTTTTGGGGAAATAATACTGTATGGAATGAAAGTTTTGTAGTAGAAATAGGGAATATTAATGAAAATCTTAACATGACCCAAACTAGATTTGTGTTTATAAACGAGACGAGTTTTTTGCTCGTAGATCTACAAGGTAATATCCAAGATCTTGCAATCGATAATAAATCCCTTGTAATGGCAACAGGGTTTGTGATACTCACTAATAATTCGCTAGAGATTGTTGATGAAAATCTTTCACTGCTCGGCTCCTATAATTTTTCTCATGGCAAAGCCATAATTTCCAATCTAAAGCTTAATACACTTTACTGTCTAGTATTTGGCGAGGCAGATAATAATACGCAAGTGAGCTTAATTATCGGCATCGGGGATGCGAGTAATCCAACAGCAACTCTTAGAAAGCCGAGGTATATTACAGCTCTTAGCGCATTTATTATTAATTGCTCAAAAGTAAAACTTAATTTTACTCTTGAGGATGATACAAAATTAGATACTTTACTTATTCAAGTTGGGAATTATTTGAATATAACTCACGTAAATTCAGGATACTACGCTACTTCTATGGAACTCGATACAGAATTGGAAGAAGGAAAATATGTTTTCATATTTTTCATCAATGATACAGCTTCGCGTTACTATAAGATAAATGCCACAATAATTATAGATAGAACGCCTCCAATTATCAATACTAGCATTCCTGAAATTTCCAGCAAGATAGATCAAAGAATTAATATTTCAGTGAGTGATAACTATTTAGTTTACTTTAGCTCGGTTTTCATTGATGATCTACTGGTCTATAACGGATCAGACTCTAACATCATTATAAATACATCTCTGGCCGAAGGAACACATATAATAATTATTATATCTTGGGATTTTGGTCTAAACACGATGAAAGAAGAGCATACCATAAAGATAGATATTTCAAATCCTAATCTTACGATTTATAAGCCGGTAAATAATTCTTTTGTCAATAGTAAGGCTGTAATAATTCTAGCTGAAGCATTTGATAATATTACTTATATCGAAGAAATTAGAGTTATTATCGATCAACAATTAGTACTTGCAGAATCAGCTACCTTAATTAATAAAACTTTAGAATTGGATGCTGGAACCCATGAAATCTTAATTCGAGCAATAGATGCAGCTGGTAATTCTATCGACAAGATTATTGTTGTTACCATAGATCTAGATTCACCAACAGTAATGATAACTGGAATTGAAAATGAATCTGTGGTTTATCCCGGAGTCATTACAGTTAATATTAATGCAACAGATAACACGAGCAGTATAAGGCAGATCTTAATTTTAGTTAATGGTAGTCTGGAAGGTAATCTAAGCTCTAGTAGCGGACACCTAAATATAACAGTAGGTAATCCGGGGCTATACATAATAGAAATTTTAGCTATAGATCGGGCAGGAAATATTGGCCGGCAGATCCTTAAAATACACGTAATACAAAGAGAAACGGAGATGGACTGGGTATTTATAGTAAGCGCATTATTCGCACTTACATTTGCAATTTCATTTATTGTCTTTGCAATTTATAGGATTCGATATTTAAGAAAAGAACTCCAGAAAAGGAGTGACGCTCTATGGACTTCCTCCTGATCATATCATTAAGTATAACTGGTGTTTGCCTAGCTATCTTTTTAGGATACAAACTTGCAAATAAATTAATAGATAATATCATACGTAAGAAAATCGCCATACACACCGAAAAAGATAAGGTTAAAAAACTTTTGGAATTTGATGAAAATCAATTCTTAAGTGAAGAGATTCGTGATAACGTACAACCAGCACAAAAAGAAATAAGAAAAACTTTCGATATAGTCATGCAAATAAGATTAATTGCTCATGCTGTAGATCTCGGTGTTTTCAGTCCTTATGAAATCAGAACTCTGTTAGGTATGGATTTTCCGGCAGTGAAAAAATTATTAGAAAACGGAGTTGAACTCGGAATTTTTGAGGATTTATCCAATACTGGTGAGATGTACAAAGTAAATTTGGAAAGGGTACAATCATTTCTTTCACAGATAGATAATGTAAAAAAGGCGATAGTCGATTCCATTAGCGACAATGATGAACTCTTGGTAGAAGATATTTTTGTATTAGCTTACGATAAAGAGTTATTTAGGAATTTATTTATGCTTGGATTAAAAAGTCTTAGTGTTATATTATTCGATCCCGATATTGGATTAATTTTAAAGGCGTTTATTAATAGAACCGCCTTTATAAAGAGACTGCTCAAGAACCCAGCATTTGTTACCGAGCTTGGAATTGCAGGAAAGTCGGCGGAGTTTATTAAATTATCCTCACAAGCGACAAATCTCTCCAATGATATTTTTCTTATTATGAAGAAATTTGAGTATGGAGAACGACATGGAGATAGTTTTGTCGTAATAGAAACTATTGAGAGATCCGATAAAGAAAAATTGACTATGTTTGCATCGCAACTTGCAGATAAACTAAATGGTATACAACAGATTTCTAAGGATATCCTAGAAAAAATAATATCCGATACTGTTAAATCTTTCCTTAACTCACAAGGAAAGATCTAACATCAGCAACTAACTGATCGAGGTTATTATAGACTGGTATGCCTAAATTAAAGTTAAGAATTCGATCGTCAACGATAATAGCAAAACCTTTTTTTTTCTTCCGATTCTACCAATCGTCTGAATAAGCGCTGAGAACATGCTGCTTAGACTCAGAGACTTGCGTAATAGTGGTTCTTTTATGTTATATATTTTGGAGTAGAATTGAATTATAATTCGATCTTCCTGTGTTATTTTAGGAAATGGAAGTCCGATGACGAGTAGAACTCTCGGAGTAAAACCTTTATATGATAGATCAATACCTTCTGCTAGTTTACTACGAGCAACAGAAATAATAATAGGGACATCTTTAAGATCGGAGATGCCCAAAGATTCCATTAATCTATTTGGTTCCTCTAAAAGTATTGGTGCTCCGATATATTTTGCTAGTTTCTCTGCAAAATTCTTACTTGGAGCAAATACAATAATGTTTTCTTTAATAGAATCATAGATTTTTTTAATTATTGAAGTATATCTCCAGAATGTCTTATCTCCTCTTTCATTAAATTTGGATGTAATTCCCGATTTCAAAATCGCTAATTTTCTCCTTGATGTAGATCTTATAAAGCCTTTTATGATGTGCTCTCTCACGGGTCTTTTATTAGCAAAGAGAGTTTTATATAAAGATATAGGATAAAGCGTTGAGGACATAAGAATAACCTTAGATCTGCTTAACAATCTATCTATTATTTGTATTGGAGGAACGATCTTTATTAAGTGGCTTCTTTCGCTGATTATAGTTCCTTCTTCTTCTTGAAATTTTAAATATCTCGCTAGTATAAGAAGGTCTTTTTCTCTTCGTTGGTAGAAAAGCGTCGCCAAGAATCTATCTTGATCTATATTTTGATTGTGCATTGTTCTTTCAAGCGATTCTCCTTGAGCATATTCTCTTTCGGAGATTTTCACGGTTATGCTCTTTAATAAATTATGAGCCTCATCTATGATTATAATGGATCTTTCTCCAATGCGATTTAGGAAAGATTGCCTTATAATATATGGATGTGTTGTAAGAACGATATCTGCATTCTCTGATAGTCTTTGATAAACATAGTAGGGACATAAATCAAGATCTCTTGCAATATTGTAGTACTTCTTTAAGCTGTCGTATACATTCTGAGAGAGCAGATCCATTAGTTCTTGGCTTCTATACCTACTAAGGAAATTACAGTGTATGATCTTGCACCACCACTTAACTAAAGATTTTTTTTCTGGAGGATATCTACAGTAGAAATCTTTCCCAACAAGAGGAATTACAGACAAATGATCTATAGTTTTTCTTGGAAGATTACTAATCATTCTAGAAAGCAGTCTAAGAGCTTGATTTACCTCTGCTCGTGTTCTGAAGAAAATGGCACCCCGATTTCCTGCGAAACTCTCTGTGATAAGATAAGCTAAAGCGCAGGCGGTTTTTCCATATCCGGCTGGTGCTCTGAGAAAACTTAGTGGAGAATCTTCCAGAAAAAATGAGATTAGATCATCAACAGTGTAGTTTACTATTCCTTGTAATAGTTCTTTCATAAAGCGTTTTTTGGCTGACAGATTCAAGATAATCCATCCTTATTGGTTCCTTCTGAAAAGATCTCCATAGATCCTAAATCCAATGTCATCTGGATTTTCTATGCTATTTTCATCAATATACTCTTTTAAAATATTAAGAGCCGACTTTAGCAGATTCAATTTTTTCTTCGTTCGAATTAAGAGTCTATTTGCCAAATTAACGAGAAATTTTCCAGATTTCTTATCTATATACATATGATCCCTGTCAGCTATTGGTGTATTAAGATTTTCAGTACCGGTGAAGTCGAGAATTATATGATGCTTTGTTGGTGTTATAGACCTAATACCTGATTCTTTTAAACCTAAAATCCTTGCGAGGCGTAGTAAATAGCTCGCCCAGTTAATGCTATCAACAGCTAATGCTATAATAAGCGCTTCAACTCGGAACCAAACAATGCCTTTTGGCTTATACCCGGTAATTATACTCCAAAATTCGTCGAATGTAATTACGTCATGCCATCTTTTTATCCTATATGCTTCGTTTTTTTTACCAATAATTGGGACATCTATGAGCATTATTCTACCAGAACATGAAGACGTTGTGTAGGCGAAAGGAAAACTGTTAATTATAGACAAAACGGGAAGTACATCATTATCAACAAGATTTTGATTTATGGCATCCTCTAACTTTCTGAGAAATACCTTCTTCCGTAATTCGAACGTCTTATTTTTCATGTTATACTCCCTGCATCTATTTATCCTTTATTTGCCAAAAAGCACGAGTTCTATAATACAAGGCTTCTTTAGATCGAAGTACTTTTATGAGAGACCTTACGTCAGTAGAATACTTCTTCAATAGATCTACTGCTAGTTTAAGTCCAACGCCAGTAGTAGCTACAGTTATACTAACAAGGTTTCCATTGACTTTAAGAAATCTACTTAAGGCTTCCGCAATATGTAATCTCTCACGTTCCTCTTTGTTTAATTTTTTACCTTGTTGCATCTTAAATATGATTTCTCGAATTGAATTATCCCAATGCTTTGTTACTGTAATTCTTGTAGATTGGCATTGAGGACAGAGTGTAGTAATCTCCTTAGCTAAAGAGATTTCCTCGTAACCACAACGTAAGCAAACATATTTAACTTTTTTATTGAGTAAGCGCTCATGATATTTTGAATCTATGAGAACATCAATATCTTTAATGGCTACGTTCACCGGAGAGGGAATAGCTAATGCTAAAGGAGAAAAACCACGCACAAACCAAACGTTAATTCTACCTGAAATAAGAGAACGCAGAACCGTAATAGCCCGCCGGATATCAAGATTCTGTTGGATATATTCGTTCAATGTCTCTACAAAAACGGGTGTATCATAATAATTATTCATTAAGTTTATTATCTGCTTGCTAGTTAATGATTTATCTTCTCTTAAAATACCAAATCTCTTTAGAACTTGAATTAAAGGCCATTGTAATTCCTTTAGATGCGTTGTTCTTATGGCCTCAAAAATTATTTCGTAAAACTCCTTTTGATCATCTACAAGTTCCATTAGATCATTTAACGCGGATTCTATAGATTTTTCTACTGATTTATAAAGCATGTATGGGTTCTTATATAGGGATAATCGGATTCTATAAGCATCACTCTCGACACTAATTAATGGAATAGTAGGGTCTTCTAGAAGAAGATAAGCAAGTAAAATGCTTAGTGTTTTATTTACTTTCGTCCCGAAAAGAGAGTGAATAATAACAAAATTCCTTATAGGATCTAGCTCTATGATCATGTTTTTATCATTTGGTACTGGTCTATCTTTAGGATATGCTTTTGCTATCTCAAGAAGCCAATCTTTTGCCTGTTCTGTTAAATTATTATTAGATCGAATTTTATGTTCAAATGAATCAATATCTGTCCATAAATTCCTGATTCTTCCTACACCTTGAGCTACTTCCCATGAGACAGGTAAAAGTTCACCAACCCATTTTGGTGGTTTCCCTTCGGTGTGTACATTCATAACGAGAAGTTTTCTCTCTTCAGGTATTATTTCTAGGATCTCGCGGGGGATCCCCCCAAGTATAAAAACATCACCGGAAGATAATTCTAAAACGTATTTTTCGTCGAGCTCTCCAATTTTTTTAAAGTCATCGCTTATGTCAAAAACAGCATATTTTGAGGAGGAAGGTATTGTCGATATATTCTCGAAGTAATATCTAATTGATCCTCGCCTCAGCCTTACGAATGGGCCTTCTCTTCTAATCAGCCTGCATCTATTATCTAGAAAATTAACTAAGTTTATGAAAACCTCTTTCTGCAGATTCCGGTATGGCCAAGCTTTTTTTACTATTCTAAATACTTCATCAATGGTTGGATATCTCTGTTGATCGATTAGGAAATCTCTACAAATTCCTACAATTTGGTGTGCAAGAACGTCAAGATTTTGTTCTAGGAGATCTACAGCTTCAAGCTCTCCACGATGGATCATAGAGATTATTGATAACGCCTCATATGCATCATCAGGGGTTGCTGCAATTATAATTCCTCTACTAATGCGTTCTTCTAAGTGACCCGCACGTCCGATTCTTTGTATTGCTGTTTCTGCACGACGAGGACTCATTACTTGAATAACCAGATCAGCCTCGCCAATATCGATGCCTAATTCAAGTGATGATGTGGCAATAACGCATTTTAAATCTCCTGAACGGAAGCGATGCTCAACATCTAATCGTATACTTTTGCTAAGGGAACTATGATGAACCGCAAATGGAAAGTTAGCTATTTTTTTAAGAAGCATTCCTAATATTTCTGCTAAGTCACGTGTGTTTGTAAATATCAAAACCTTTCCTTTCTCCTTTAAAACATACTGATTTATTAACTGAGCAATTTTTTCTACTCGAACCTGAATACCTATCTTAATGGTAGTAGGTGCTGATCTTAGTTCTGATTTTACAGTATCTAATTTAACTTGGTAAGTCTTGTTTGCCTTCTTGGATTTTATAATTATACCACCAGCTCCACCAGAGAAGAACTTTAAAACATCTTCTTCATTTCTTACAGTAGCGCTTAATGCTATTATTGAAAAGTTTGGTGAAAGAATACGTAAGCGCTCTAAACCTAGTGCCAATTGAACACCTCTTTTGTTATCAGGAAGCGAGTGAACCTCATCTATTACTACCCATTTTACATTTCTAAGATGTTTCCTTAATTGGCGACCAGCAAGAACTGATTGCAAAGTTTCTGGTGTTGTCACGAGAATAAGAGGAGGATTTCTAGATTGTTTTCCTCGAACATATGCCGAAGTATCTCCATGTCTAATATCAATGCTAATTCCTAGAGATTTTGAGAGAATTGGGAAAAGTCTGAAAAAGATATCTCTATTTAGTGCTCTTAATGGAGTTATATATAACACAAGAATGCCCTGTGGGTTGTCCATATTAAGGATTTTATTAATAAGCGGAAAAATAACAGCCTCTGTTTTCCCAGAACCGGTAGGTGCAGAAATCAAATAATTACTGTGAGGTTTCTTAAGGATCTTTGGAATGGCAAATCGCTGAATTTCAGTAGGTTGATCGTAACCGAGTTTATAGATAACCCCTCTTAATCTCATATCTAGTAAATCGAAGCAATTAGTCAATCTTATCTCCCCTGACAAATAATTCATTCATCAGCTGTTCGGTAAAGGAGATCAACGTATTTTTGATAATATCGGTAATGGGTACCTGCCTGATATTCGAAATTTTACGTACGTACTCTTCAAATGTTGAAAAATAAGCTCTATCCTCATATGCAAGTAGATTAATGTATGGTTTTAACATGTTTTCAATTGTATGGATACGCTTGACGATTAGATTTAAATCATTAGATTCTACAGAATGCTGAAGTTCTATTAACTTTCCTCTCAAGCTCCCTAAGAACTCTGCAGGTATATTTTCTAAATCAAGAAAAGCGAAGATTGGCTCTGATAACAGCTGAAAGGCTCTAATAAGTACAAGTTCTGCTTTCTTTGAAGTCATTAATATTCACCAATATATCTATTGCGTCAGAGCTGGTGCCATTCATCACATATTCAGATGAATTTTTTCATCATCCGCAGGCATCTTTCCTAATTTAATAAATTTTAGAGGCTAAATTTTAAAAAAATCCAAACTATAGATGTATTCTCTCTTAACTGCTTTCTTACCCGCGATCGATAGAAATACTAGGTAGGCATGTAAAAAATGAGCTATTCCTGCGCCTCCAGATAGTCTATTCCACCAAATATGAAAAACTTGTGGCATACAGAATGGTCTATTATCAGTCCAACCCCGTAGAAGTTTTATAAATGCTTTATCTCTAGCGGGGTCCCCAAGTATTGGCATTTGAAATGGGTAACGTAGAGGAATAAGAATGCTTATGGATTGCCAAAGATCTTTATTTCCCTTCATGAATAATTCATGTAAATTGGCATCTATGATGAATCGTCTCGGGTTGTCGTGTATCCTTAGGTTAGAAAAAGGAACCTTCGGATTAAACTTTCTCCATAAATTAAATACAGAAATTTCCTCTTTAACACGATCAGGCCAATTTTTATCAAGAGGACTTGCTACAATTCTCAATGGTGGGATGTCATTATAGAAATTCCAGACGAGTTTTAGACCCCGAAGAGTCTTATACTTCAGTTTTAATACTATTTTTGGCAAGAGCTCTATTATTTCTATTCCTCCTCAGTACTATCTATTAGGAATAGCGGTTGTGCTTTTCTTTTTAAAGGAACTATATGTTTTGCTCCTTTTTCAAAACAAATTTCACATACAGCAGCCTTACTTTCTTCTACAACTTTATATGTCTGCCAGACATGCTTATGACCTCTATCTTCTAAACAGTCATCGCATATCCAGAGACCTTTTTCATACGGTTTAACTAGAAATTTCGCAGGGTTATGATTACAAATTTCACAAAGTATAGGATTTTTGCTATCTATTCTGATAATAAATGTGTTTTTCAATGCTCCCCGTAATGTAAGGAATTCAAGGCAATCTTCACATACATACGTTTTCTCTGCTATTCTTTTAGTCTCCTTATGGATTGATATGTCATCAAACATTATTTTCACCAAACATCCTCTAATAATTATGGTAATCTGGCAATAGTATATAAGACATTTTATGTGCACCTTGTTTTCAAATATCTGCGTGATTACGTATACTATCTATTTCCATTTGGATCGCTATTTTGATATTACGATCCACATTTGCTTCTTCAAGCATTTTCCTAAAATTATCATAACCAAATTTAAATACCAACTTAGCGATACTCTTCGCATATTTAAAGCTCCAGGATTCAGATAACTCCTCTAAAAATATCTTAAATGTGTCTTTATCGACAAGAAAGATAAAATCCTCGAGTATTTGGCTATTAGATTTACTCATATTTTTAATTTGAGAAAGAATCAAATCTTGGTCTACTGTAGAGCCCAATAAACTAATTCCCCACAAAATAAGGTTTCTAGTCCTTTCATCATTGCAGTCTTCTAGAAGGCTCCTTAGTTTATCTTCAACATCAAGGCTATTAATAAAAGATAAGAGGCCCAAAGCGCGTATCTTAATGCTCGAAGGGACATCCGTATCTTTTATTATTTGAATGATTGGGTCTATAATCCAATTGTCAGTGATTTTAAGCTTTATTAAATTTCTTAATAAAATCTCTTTGATAGAATTTGAACCATTTTTAAGAATTCTTACTAGTATTTGTTGCATTTTAGAATCAGGTATTGAACCTCTTTTAAATTGATTTGTTAAGAAAACTTTAATGAGATCCTCAACATATTTTGCTGGAATTTTCTTTAGATCAACAAGTTTTCCCAATGAGTATAACGTAATATATGTATAATCAGAAGGCTTTTCTATAAGGCAATTCCTTAGCGCTTCTACAATCTTTACCCTTTGAGATTCGTTTCTTAATATTGCTAACCATTTCGGCAAAAAGGTTTCTGCAATAATATTACATAAATTTTCCACCTTTATATTACTTCTATAAAAGAATGCATGTAATGTTTTTCTTGTAGAGATTGTATAACTAAGGTATTTCACTATGATATCCTTCTTATTTACGTCCTCCAATAAGAAAATTAGTTTAGTAGAACTTCTAATCTCGGGAACTGATAAAATGGTTCTTACACGTTTAAGATGATACTTCGACTCTGGATTTACTCTAAAGACAATGGCGCTAGTCCCTGAGAGCATTTTCTTCCGCATTAGATCAAAATTCTCCTTCGGATTTAAGAACCAAATCATACAATCTGTTGCTAGAAGAGCAAAATCGGTTGATGGAAACATCGATCGCACATTTATAAAAGCAGCACCAAGAAGATTGTAAAATGCAGAAGTTGATTGACCTTTAGCATGATCTATGTAAATAGGATCCATTGGTGATACTAGATCAATTATTGCAATCTTTAGTCTTATTAGCGGCATCCCCTGTTCATTTAGCAATGAACCTAAACCTCCGGCCTTACTGCAAACCTTTTGAAGTCGAATTTAAAGAAAACATTCAATATAAATGTATCTTGGCAAAATACCAACATTTTGACTCAAAAATGGCTTAATGAATGCTAATAAAAATATATGTATATATATGTTGTAGTACGTGCTTTCATATTACTAAATCTATTAAAAGTATTATTGTAAATACGTCGACAAGTAAAGACTAATCTTTATAGCTTAAATAAAGACAAAGGATAATAAAAGAAAGCCATCTATACAAGATATAACAGAATTTATCAGCCTCAGAAATTTATAACCGTACTATCTCAATTCTCGATATTTACCAATGATCTGCGGGGTATTCTATAGCCTAAAAAATCGCAATCTGTGTTTAATCCTCGTTTTCGTCGGTACTTAATTCATCTGTCTTAGTGTCTTTGGTGAATTTTTCCAAGCAAAATCTAGTTAATGATAGTGGTGGTACTTTCCCCTTCAGATAGTTCTAAAAAGCATTCCGCCCCCAAATAAAAAGCTCATTTGCCATCTTTTCTATCTCCTCATTAGAATATCTATCCTTTGCCGAGCCAAGTAAAAACTCAATCCAATCCTTAATTTAACCCTGAGACCAGTCCTCTAGATCTATAGTGAGACATAATTCTTCAAGTTTCTTGAATGCCTCAAATAATACCTCTAATATCGGGTCTTCTGAACCCTCCTCTGGACATGAGTATTTTACAGTTTTTATTCTCATATACTTGTTTACTGCCACAAAAAGTCGGGAAAGCGTAGCCTGATCAATAATAAGAAAGCCGGCAATCTCACCTTTATCAATATATTCCATTTTAATGTGCTTAAGCGAGTTAAAGAATAAGACCACGGTGTTTTTTCTCCTCTTCTCTTCGATCGTAAGAATGCGGTCTTCCGTATTGAGATCTCCCTGTTTCTTCTTGAATAAAATGGTAAGTGCATATTTATAATCTGCTTTCTCTCCCATTTCTATGTTCGCCCTTCTTAAAGTGCAGTTTTTAAGACAAAGTTTACTTACTGTCTTTTTTGGCTTAATATCTAACTATCCGAAAAATTAATGAACCAAAATTTTTATAAATTACATGCCATATTCTTCAATCCAGATATTCAAACCTATCTTGATAACTAAAAAGAAGCTATGCCGCCGTAGCTCAGTTGGTAGAGCGCCCGGCTGTTACGCTTAAAGAAGCTCGCAGAAACCGGGCGGTCAGCGGTTCGAGTCCGCTCGGCGGCGCTATTCTCTTATTTTTCCTAATTATAATTTTGAGAATCAAAGAGATTAGATTGATTTCTTACTCTATGAGGTATGTTGATAAAAATTTTAAGAGAACAGTATTTGATTGAAGTAAATTACTGAGATTACATTTTTTACGTGGATCATATTAAGCAGGAGATATCCAGATATTCCATTTGATTTTAAACAGATCTTCTTAGGAGTGCTTGGAAGGATTCTTCATTATGCCTTTGGAGGTTCTGGGATTTGAGTTCATGGCAAAGAGGGCCAATGCTGTATTGTAAACGATGCGGAAACTTGTTTGAAGAGTTATATGCTATACGAGGGAAGGGTTCTATTAAGTGTCCTCTATGCGGTTGGGATAAAATAGGTACATTAGATGAGTTTATAAGCAACTTTAGAACTGAGCTAACTAGGCGGATATTAAACTTAGAAAAATTTTTTGATTTGATTAACAAGAAGTTACAAGAAATCGACGAGCAAGCATATGCATTAGAGAATATACGAAGAAAAGGCATATTATGCAATTTGGAGCTAGAAAAAAAGGTATTTGAGCTTTATATCAAATTTGATGAGCTTATTAAGTTAGCAGACTTTTATTTTGATACTATAAATATAGAATACAGTAAGCTTCTTAAGCAACTTATAGATCCTGAAAATAATCGGATAAAAATTCTGGATCCGATATTAGCGCTAGATAAAATCAACAAAAAGACCATGAAAAGAATGACCCTTTTTAAAGGAATTTCCTCCGAGATATCGCAAAAAGTTCAGGAGTTACGATCAGAAATAGAACAGCTCAACTCAAAGTACATGCTTTTACGAGAAATGATTTTTCAAACAGGAATAAAACCAGAGTTATTTGGGGAGGTTCTCTTTATAAGAAAGTATGATTGTGGTTACGTTGTTATCACGAAGAATCACTTTTTATATTTTGATTCTAAAGGTTCACCAAAAATTCTCGTAGAATTACTAAATATAGTCGATATTATGCCTACAAAGAGTCTTCTTCGTAAGGGAATAGATCTTATCCTTTTTGGAGATATGCGAAAGAAAATACCGATTCCAGAAACGGAAATTTCTGTGCTGAAAGGTACGATAAAGGAGGCGATTAGAAGAAAAAAGTCAAAAGTTGTCAATGTTACATTTCTTGGAGAGATTAATATACTTAAGCCAGACATAAGTAGGCTTATGAGCAAGATAGCTTCTATTAGAGAAAACTTAGCAAATCTCCTAGAGGGTCTCTATAAAAAAGTAGGTAGAAATAAAAGTGGTACAAATAATAGTACAGAACGAAAATTTGGTGAGCAGACCAACCAAATTCGGCTTCCAGAGTATCGATATATAAAGCCAGAAGTTACTATACAAACTTATGAAAAAGATATTTATGTAAAATTACTCGAGATTAGGACTCTCTTGGTAAAGTTAAAGGAAAAATTAGCTAATAATCCCTCTGCTATTAGC
>JAGGXM010000075.1 GCA_021163045.1 Thermoproteota archaeon
AAAATAGCTATAGTTTTTTGGTAAGCTCTTTTCAACGCTCTTCTTAGTAATATCAGTAAAATTTGAACATTCGATACAAATACCCGGTACAATAATTCTTTTTTTCGAGGAAATTGGGAATAGTCTTAGAGTTAATAGTAAAAAAAGTAGAAAGGTAGAAGTAATAATCTTAAATCCCTGAAATTTCTGGGTTCTTTCCTGGCGGTAATACCTTATCTGCAATTTTTCTGAGATCTTCCTCGGCACCTGGTGGTGCATAGATAGCTACAAGTACCAGTGGTTCCCATCCAGTATTTATTGTTTCATGGTAGACCCCAGGAGGTATATGTATAGTATCCCCTGCTCTAATTTCTGTTCGTTCGGGCTCGGCACCCTCAACATACTGCTCTCCTTTCCCAGATACGACGTATAAGATTTCTTCTACACCCGGATGATTATGCTTTGTATGGCCTTTTCCTGGCAGGAGTATGACTATCCCAAAAGTAAACCTTTCAGCATTCGTTACCCCTGGCGTGCTTGTCCATTTTATCGTTCCCCAATCAAAAACTTGAGTTTCGACATCTTCTGGGTGGATGACTTTTTTACCTAATTTTCCCAAAATTCTCAACTCCATCCTTATAGGAAAATAAATTTTCGTTATGCAAAAAATGCAGCAAAATTATATATAAGTTAGTTATAATATAAAAGATTGCATCCATATAGATCAAAAAATTTTATTTCACAAAATCTAATATGTTCTAGAAGCTCTCTAAGGGACTTTTATGATAATCAAACAAATAGAGAAATCGGAGAGGCTTAAAATCATCGATAAAATCTTGGATTTAATGTATAGAATCTACATTTCAACAAATGGAGCATATCCGAAACTGGAGTGGATACCGAAGGAAAAAAAGCCAAAAGTTTCCGAAGAAAATTCATTTAAAAAATTCAAGTTTTACTATGAACCTTTCTTAAAATGGCGTCTAACCAAAGAATTGGATGAAGTTTTTATCGCTTTTGAGAATGAAGAAATTATTGGAATAATTGCTCTTAATTCTAATGTACGGGGGAAATATGTTCCTTGGGTGCCAAAAGAGTATCGAAATAGAGACGATGTCGGCTTCATAGAACTTTTTGCAGTTTATCCCAAATATCAGGGAAGAGGTTTAGGTTCGACTCTTTTCGATATGGCAATAAGAGATTTAAAGAGAAAAGGTAAAAAGCCACTACTCACAACATTTCCTGATCTTAAAGCGGTTAAATTCTACAAGAAGAAAGGAGGAAAAATTTTGAGTAAACTGGACAAATATGTAATATTTGAGTTCTAACTGATATTTCTAGATAAAAAATTGTTCAAATGGCCCTAAAACTCGATATTTCGAATAGAATTATATAATTCCGAAAAATGATAATTTTTCAGAGATCATAATGGGATTCATCATGGTGAGTATTTCTAAGATAGGTAAAAAGGGAGAAATTATATTAAAGAAACCAGAAAGAGACATCGCTGGTATAAAACCAGGAGACTATGTAGCCATAATAGGACGCCCAAATGCAATTATAATAAAGAAAATTCATTCACTAGAGGAGTTACTAAATAGACCAAAAAAGTACGATTAACATTAGAGGAACTAAAAAACTAAGAAAGGAAATTCGAGATGAAATCAATAAAAGGTTGTCCGCATAAAGAAGATTCTACTAGATACAACATATATTCTCCCAATATTTAGAATAGATATGGAATCCCTAATTTAAAAGAAAAATTAAGTCTCCGGTCCAAGCGAAATAAAGAAGCTACAAGGAAACTATGACAATTATCTATTTTTAATATATTTTTCATCTTTATATATTGAATGATAAAAAGTCTAAAAAAGAATTTTTTACGATAAGATAGCTGAGAGGATTTTTATGATATCCCCGCGTATAAGTACATTATTGACAAATATGAGTCCAAATGAGCGTTTTGAAATTTTATGGTCTTTCGTAGAAAAGCGAATACCTGTTTTTCTGGTAGGTCCTGCAGGTTCAGGCAAGAGTTATGTAGGTCTCCAAATTATGAGAAGGTATCTCGAGGTATACTATAATGGATCCAAGATCATAAATTTAAGAGATATTGATGAATTTAAGCAGGATATCAAAGAAATAGATATAAAAGCGCTATATGTGGCTGGTTCTGCAAATGTAACAAAACTTGATCTTTTAGGTGGACGATTATTGATTGGAGGGCAATATCTTAGAAAACCTGGGCATTTAAAGAGAATGATCGATGAAGGCGGAATAGTCTTTATCGACGAATTAACCTCACTTCCACCGCAATTTACAATACTACTAAATGAGATGATTGACTCCATTTTTAATAAATCTGCCCATGAAAATTTCTACATCTTCTTTGCGGGGAATCCTTCAACATATGTCGGAGCAAATGAAATACCCGATTCTTTATTAGAAAGAGTTGCAGGGATCTGGTTCGATTATTATCCATTAGAAGATGAAGTAAAAATTGTTTATTCGATGCTAAATGCTAGTAAAAATTACCAGGACATCACAACGGATCCCGATTTTATGGTATTTTTAGAATTCATCGTCGCTTTTTTAAGATCACTAAGAAGAAACTTAGAATACTCTGGGGAGATTTGTCCTATTAGTGTTAGAAGCATGTATCTTGCAGTGAACTCCATACTAAGTTTTCGTGGAAGAGTTCAACCAAAAATAGAAGTCGATAGAGCTAGAGCATCAGTTTATCAGATAATATCGGGAGATCTTCCAGATAATTTAGTTGAAATCTGGAAGAATAGAAAAATTGATGCGTTATTTAGATTTATGAAGAATCACCAGATTGGCTGGAACCATATAAGAGAAGGAATAATATCTCTCGGAATTTTATCGAAATTCATCGGCAGTCCTCAAATTGAGGATATCCTCTCAAGATTTCCCTAAAGGATTATTTACCGTTCTTCTCAACAGTGTCATCATGTATCAATCCGTATCAAATGGTATCTGGCACGGTTGGAGTCATCACGGTCTCCCCCAGCCCCCTCACCACAGGTCTTTGACCTACGGATCTCGGAAACTGGGGGTCATCATTAATTCTTAAATATCTTTTTCCTTTATGAGATTTATCTTGGGGCTTCCCCATGAATTATCTGACTCTGGCCTTACCATTCAGTGTTAGTGATGCAGAAGCGAAGAAATTACTAAGCACGGCGTGGCTGTTTAAGATTGCTTCCCACAGAATGCTCCGTTTGGCAAAAAACTGTGATGTTCTTCCAGCATCCGATATTGGTTGGAAAAGTATGTTCAGGAAATCAATCTATAGCGTCATCACTAATCGCAGGTATGCGGATGGAGTAATTACATTAGTTCGGGGAATTTACGAATCCTGCAGACAACTTAAAGTCAATTTTGAAGATGTTGAACTTGGAAATTGGATAATGTTTCAACAATTTGAAATGGAATATCCCGTGAGAACCATCACACTTAAGCAAGATTACAGTTTTAGGACAACCACTCTTGACTATAATGGTTTATCTGAAAGAATTTCAATCAAACCGGCAATACCTAGAAATTACTCTCTGCTCCTATCCAAAATCCCTGAAGAAAAGCAGAAGCACACAGCCAGAATTGTAATAAAAGATTATGGTGTTCGAAAGAATAAAGTCTGGGTTCATGGAGAAATTCAATTGACAATTCCGCTCAGTTTCTACTACCGATATATGAGAAGATTCGAGAAAAATAAAGGAAAACTATTCGGCGGCGTAGATATGAATTGCGATAGGATAAATCTTGCTATAGTGGATAGGTTCGGTAGGTTAAGAGATGTAAAAACTTTCTGGTTCAGAGAAACTACCGCTAGAGGCTTCCCCAAAAGGAAAGCCAGAGTAATCATTGGAATGAAAATCCATGAGATGCTAAAGTATGCCTATTTTCATGGTGTTTCCAAAACCTTTTTGGAAAATTCAGAGATTCTTGGGAAACTAAAACTACTTTGGATTAGGAATGGAAAAAGACTCTCCCCAAACTACAATTGGAAAGTTGCTGTGTTTAGGAGCAGTATTATCGAGATGATAAGTATGAAAGCACCGCTATACTCAATAAAGGCTCAGTATGTCAATCCTAAAGGAACAACAAGTTCTAATGAACACAAAGAAATTGCGAAAAAACTTGGATTGGATAGACATACAGCATCAGCATACCTCATAGCACTTCGAGGATTGAGACAAAATGATACAGTTTGACTCACTTTGTATTAACAAAAAGTTTCAGCCAATAATATGCTATTTTTAATTTCTATTAAACGGAAGTAATCTTAAAATCACCAGTATGCGTGTATTCTGTATTCACGTGAGTTCTCAATATAGAATAGTATTGAAATCTGTAGCCTCTTGGGATTTAACTTTAAATATCTTTCATATATGATAAAATTATAGGCTTTTTATGGCTAATGATTGCAAGCACCAAAGACAAATTACTAGCAAATGGGAAATCCTAGTGTATCCTTTATTGGTCTAGGCATTTTTTATAGTTGAATTATCCGTAGCTTATATTTGCGTAGATGGAAGCATCAGGGCGAATATAATGGAACTCAAATGTCCATATCATAATAAAGGAATTCATTTCGACAGCCGAAAAACTCTTTGGGTGCATACTGATGGAACTATTTGCGAGAAACTGAATGCCTTAAAATTGGATCGAGAAAAGGTACTTAGAAGCTTAGGAGAGACTTTAAATCCATCTGAAGCGGCAATTTCTATAATAGAACGTAGCTTTCTCAAAGAATCTTTAGAGTATATCCTGAACGCAATCAATAATGAGAGCATAAATGAATCAGAAATCATTCGGGTTTTTCTTTTTCTTGTAAGCGGAAAGTATCCCTGGGCATATGATGATTTGTTGATCTTTTCGAGGGACATTTTTCGAAAAATGAAGAACAAACTGGATCCTATAGCTCAGGTTCTTGTAGATACTATTGAACAAGGAATTGTGGAACATATTAGATTGAGCACAGATAATTTGAGGAATGATATTAGCATAAACAAAAGTATAATTCAAAATTTAATTAAAGAAGTCGTAACCTCAATGAAGCTAGAGTTGTTTCTATCAGATGAAAATATAAGAAGGAGAGGATCATATCTTGGTACACGTGTGGAGCTACTTAATCAAATTAAAGATGTATTACGAAAAAGAAAAACTAGATATAGAAAGAGAACAAGCAAGAATAGTGAATTAATACGTCAGTTGAAAAATAAACTTAGAAATAGATATGCTCAAAAAATAAAAGAAAGCAAAGAGCGTCAGAGAGAAGTTGAGACCTCTGAACTCCAGAAAATTAAAGATGAATTTAACACAAAATTAGCTCTATCTTTTCAGAAGATAAGTTTATTATTTAAAAAAGGCTTCCCCAGCGATGTTGAGTCGAAATATATAAGGAAAAACGTAAATACATTTACATTGAGAGTCAATGCAAAGAATTTACAAGAAGAGCTCATTAATATTTTTGATAGATTTACCCTATATATTTCTCCTAAAGATTATGACGAGTTATACTATGAGATTCATTCTGGCAGAGATTTAATAGTTGAAAAATTCTATAGAATTGATGTGAGTTTACCTCCCATGTTGCTTAATCTTAGGGACTCAAATGAATTAAATGATAAACCGAGAAAATTCTTCGGAAGGCTATTAGTACTAAAAGACAATTACTTTGTTAATGAATTCATTGAAAAACTAAATACAATGATATACAAAATAAGAAATTTCAGCGATCAGATTCGAAAAATACTTAACGCGATTCCATTTTCTATAATTAAATCATATGAAGATTTACTACAAATTTTGGACGACTTAAACCAAGCAGATTTCATAGATTTCGATTACGATAATAAAACTTTAGTTTGGCTTGTATACAAGAGTTTGATAGATCTTTTCCGGGGAGTTGAATGGAAATTCGATTTGAGTTCCTACCTAGAGTATGATATCATAGCATTAAGTGATACAATAGACAAAATAATTTCTTCATTAATTAAAGATAGCTTTCAACTAGAGAATCTAGTAGGCTATATTCTCGATTTTATAGAAAAAGCTTCAAAATTTAATGCCCGAGATGAAGCCATGACCCTTATATCGATATTAATCACATCAATTTTAAAATTTAATCCAGATAAATCAATAACGGATAAATTAGCCTTTGTACTTGAGTTAAAAAAGATCTTATTGCGGCTATCTATAATTTTAGTATCAAGCATATTTACTGAGGTTATTCATCAAACTTACGTAAAAATTTCCAATATTTTATTTAATAATCCAAATATGCTTTTAAGAAAAGAATTGATGCCAAGTGAAATAGAGTTCGATGGAGAAATGGCTGAGAAATTATCGAGATATATTACGGGAATATCACTATATTATATTCTCCTTCCTCAGTTCAAAGTAATTAAAAATGATGTTATGGGTCCCAAATATGACATCCAAGCTATAAGGAAAAAAGTAATTAACTCTATCAATAAAGTATTAGCAAATGGATACGATGATACAATTAAATCAATGATTTCGAACATAAATGATCAATTTATTTCTATCATAAGGAACATAAGGACTGAAAAAACTAGAATGGAAATACTTTCACAAATAAGAGAAGCTCTTAATATTCACTCCAAAACTAAGAAAATTCCAACTTTAGAAAGATCTGATAAAGAAGTGACTGATATAAGCCGGGAAAATCCCAAGAAAATCGAAATAAGAATTGATATTGAACCCCCAAGATCCCCCAAACTAGTAAAATATCCTCCGATAGCTCTTCCTACCGGGCAAAATAGATTAACAATATACCCCAATGAAGAATTAAGAGTCGAACGACCAAAAAAGATTTACGAATTTTCGAGATTGGCTGCTAACATTCCTGTTGTTATAGCATCGCCGCTTGTTACAACCAGCCCTGCTTGGACTGATGGCCAGGTTATCTACTTAAATAAAGAATTTATAGATAACTTGTATCAGCAAAATATTCCAGAAAAAAATATTGAAATGTTAGTAGAGGGATTAGTTGCCCATGAAAAAGCTCACATTATTTTTAGTAACTTTAACTTAATTAGGTTTATAAATGCGTTACACAGATACCTACGAGAAAGCGAAAACATACTATTAGGAGATTTACTAAATATAATAGAAGATGGTAGAATTGAATTCCTATATTCCTTAGTATATCCCTCCAAAGCACAGTTCCTCAAATTTATCTCATTATGCTTTAATTCTCCATCAGGAATGATAACCGAATCTAAACAAGGCAGAAGCAATCCTTATTCCTTCGTTCTACAAGTGATTCTAGCTTTTGTAAAAGGTCTGATCGGTGATTTAGAAAATTTAATAGTTCACCTTCCGCCACAATCAAGGCAACTAATTATGGATCTTTTTGATGCCGAAACACTTCGTATATTGATAACAGCAAAACAAAGTAAAGATTATATGGATTCTCTCTCTGCTTCCTTATATTTGTTTATAAAAATCAACGAACATATTAAGAAGATATATGGCACAAAAAAGGCTTTTGATTTTCTTGAAAGCTACGCAGAAAAGGAAGTTCCACCATTATTACTCGCATTAAGAAAATCTTTAGATGCACTGGTAGACAAACTATTTGGTCATCTGCCAAAAATTGTACGTGAGGAAATCACCGCTAATCTCAAATCATCTAAACTTATTCGATCGTTTTATAAAAAGCTTCAGGATTATCTACAGATTTACGGCGCGAAAAATCGTCCGAAAGGAATCTATGGAGGAAGCGGATCTGTAAAAATGATCTATCCAGAAGCAAGAGATTATCTATTTTATCTTGAGACTGTGAAGAAGTATCTAAAAAATATGTTTGAATTAAGGAGGAATTTTGAAAGACTGAAGATTGATTACAAAGAGAAATCAAGTAGATGGGGTGATATCTTCGAGGAAAAGCTAGTTGATGCATATATCTGGAGTTTTACAAGAGATTTGCCTGCTCCATTGGCCTTCCAAGGTTTCGAAAAAACGATTCCAAAAATGGATATAATTCTGCACCTTGATTTGAGCGGTAGTATGTCAGGTCAGCCTGCAAATCTCGTTATGCAAAGTGCAATAATTTTCCTAGAGGCAATAAGACCCCTTTTAGAGCATAATATAGTGCAAGTTTCGGTGATCGGTTTCGGAACCGAAT
>JAGGXM010000062.1 GCA_021163045.1 Thermoproteota archaeon
ATTGATTCATAGTTTTTTAATACGTTTAAAAGAAAAAGGTAAGATTGTATACTAATTCATTAATTAGCATATTTGCAATGTAATCTTCATTCTCCCTCTTTAACTTTGCCAAGCATCTTCCTAATAGGATCTGTGCTGATGCTATTAAATCATTCTCATATAACTCTCTGACTGCAAATTTAACAAATTTCATAATTTCATCGGTAGGTAGGAGAAAAATATGATTCAAGATTAGATACGAAAGCCGCAGGCTATCGATCTGCTTCAAATAATCGAAGCTCTCCTGCAGAAGCCTCCTTCCTTCTGCAACAGGAATATATTGAAGAACATGCTCAAATGCAGTAAAATAACATTCTTTTTGATCCTTAAGAGCATTTAAAATTTTCAGGAAATCACCTGCTTTTTCAATGTAAGGCATTAGTTTATTCAGTATTGAAGCCAAAATACGGTATTTACGAGTTTTAATTAATGATTTGATAAAATCTCTGATAATATATCCATCTAATTGAATTTTTCTTTTAATAAAAGCTTCAATAACCGGCTTGTCAGGGATCTTTTCTAAAGTTTCGTATGCCTTATTATATTTTCCTTCTCGTAGATAGTTAATAACATTTTCAAGTTTTAAATAATAGCCTATTGTGGGATCCTCCATTTTTTTACAATCAAGTAAAATTGACATTAAGGGAGATCTAATCCTCGTGCAAATCTTCTTAAGAAAGTTCGGATCAATTTTCTTTTGATCAAGCTCTAAGATAATTTCACCAATATGTTCGTAACAATTACGATTGGATGCCAGTATTCTAAGAAGAGGCATGGGATTATCTATTTTTCTCAGAAGAATTGCTAAGGCTCTTTTGATATAGATATTTTCCATATTAAGAGCACCAGAATATATTATTTCTGGAATCCTGTTTATATCAAGATCTTTCGCTGATAGTAAAATATCTATCACTAGTTGTTGTTTATTGGAAATAAATCTACGTAGCCTTCTTAGAGTCTCATTATTAAGCTTATCATATAATTCTAGAGCGAGCTCAATTAGAAAGAGCTCATTAATATTTGATTCTATTAGAATATTAATTACCGTCTCAATAGTTTCTTTTCTTACTTTTCTCATATGGAATATAAATCTGTTAAATGCTTGGGGTATATTAAAAACATTCAATGAAGTTGCCTTTGTGATGAATTTAACCCCCAAATCACTCTTTTGATCCAGCAATTCTAATCCTTTCTCTATAAGGAAAAATATTGAGAACTTTGCGAGATTACCTCCTTTTTTCAATGTTTTTTCTACTAAATCTAATGCTATAGAGTTATCTCTATTACTTAATGCCATCAATGCTCTCTTAAATAAGAGTTCATGAGCTGGATATTCATCTATAAGGAAGTATGACTCATCACTTTTTAGACATCGTTTGTATTCATCAACCGCTAGGTCTTCTTTAAATTCTTCTAGGAAGTATGCTAGTAATAGGTTTCTTAAAGATCTTAGTATCTGCTTCTTTTTATATGCGAAACGTTTACCGAACAAAACCAAACAGTTTCCTCCGTAGGTGCAAATGATACCTCAAAAATTATATTATCTAACGTCCATAAATAATTTTAACGATATGTGTCTTTATATGGAAAAATAGGCGATAAACATGATGCAAATCGAATCTTATCGCTTTGGAGAGATAATTATCAACGGAAAGACTTACACACAAGACCTTATAATTTTCCCTGAGAGAATTAGAACTAATTGGTGGAGGAAGGAAGGCCATAGGCTTCACTTAGAAGATTTAACGGAAGTCTTAGAATACAAACCTGAGATTCTCATTGTAGGTACAGGTTACGATGGATTAATGAAAGTACCTAGAGAATTAATAGAAACATTAGAAAAAAAGGGTATTAAAGTAATCGTGAAGAAAACTAAAGATGCATGTAATGAATTCAATAAGTATATTAAGGAGAAAAGGAAGGTCGTCGCCGCTTTTCACTTAACATGTTAATTATTGTATCTACATGATTTGAGAGTAGAATAGAAGGGGCTTAAGTTATCCTTACTTCCTAGTGACAATGCTTTCTGATAAATAATTTATGTATAATATCCTGTTAGTAGATACTTTAGCAATTACTGGGGATACATAATATGATAGCCCTAGTTGCAGGAGATATCCATTACCCACGAGAAAGCTACCTCTTTGCACAAATGTTGGATTTGATTAAGAAAACAGATTTTGATTATATTTTATTATGTGGAGATATTTTAAATTATGGAAATATTCAACTCCTGCGAAATTTCTTAAAGAAGATACACAAATATTATAAATCTAAAATCATTGCAGTGATGGGAAATCACGATTTTTGGTTATCTAAAAATGCTAAACGATCAGGATACACCTCTTGGGATCTGATCGATCGCTATAACCGAATATTCAGATCCTTTGGCGACCATCTTTTGTGGAAGCACGAATATATAGATCGCTCTATCGGGTTTGCTGGCGTACCGGGGTGGTACGACTATAGTTTTGCCCCCTGGCATCTCGGTATTACAAGAAAAATGCTGGACTCTGGTTTCTACAATGGTATGTTCTGGAACGATCTTCAATACACCAAATTTAATGCTAAAGTTGAGGAAATTTTAGAACCGAATTTAATAAATCTCCGTAAGCAGTTAGAGAGCCTCAGAAATCATAAAATCAAGAAAGTCATAGTTCTATTGCATTTCGTTCCTTTAGAAGATTTTATTATTAAAGATAGCTCCAAAAAGGAGCTCTTTTGGAATGCCTATATTGGAAGTAGAAAGTTAGGAGATCTCATTTTAGAGTATAAGGATATCGTAAGATATGTTTTCTTTGGACACGTTGATGTACGCTTCCTGACGAAAAAAGCTACTATTAAAGAAGGAGTACATTTCATTAACGTTGATGTCTCAAATAATTTTGAGGAGCGCTACATTCTTGAAATTAAATAGAAGCTATGATTATCGCTTGTTAAATTAATGATTTCCCTCTTTATTAATTCACGATTAACCATTGAATTTATTCTGATTAAGTATCAGACAATATCTGTACAATTGATTTTTTATAATGTTATCTTCAAAACAATAATATAAGCATCGCATATTACAAGAGGTATTTCCAGCAATCTCGAGTGGGAGTACAATTAGAATGCCTAAGATTGTGCTATGCAAAGTCTATTCTCTCATAAGAATTAAGACAATTTTGGAGATAGTAGATAAATGCATTAGAAACCTTGGATTTAATCCCATAAAAATTGATAAAAGGGCAAATAAAATATACATGATCGGAACTAATGGTAATACCAAATTAACTACAATTCTTGGGAGATATAATGACACTATTGATCGTTTAGGTAGATCCATCATGAGAATACCAAGGATCAAAGTTACGGTACTCATCGAGCCGAAAGAGCCTGATTTAAATGAACTCAAGGATAAATTAGAAACATACTTATTTAGAGAAATCGCCAAACGAAGAATGGGCGGTTAAAATACCATTTAAGAAATAAAAATTAGGAAATTTATTGACTACTAGTAAGTTCCCGCTTTCTCTTTAAATCTTCTATCATATCATCAATCTCTTGTGCGATCCCGCGTACCTTATCTGCAAGTTTCGATAGTTTCTCAAAGAATTCATCTACTAGCTGCTCTTGACGTTCTAACTGCTGTAGTAGTGTACTCATTCTAGCACCGATTTCTTTCGCTTCTTCATAATGTTCGAGCTTTAGAGAATCCCATTTCCAATTAACCTTAGAGTCTTCTATTGTAAAATCGCAGGTGATTCTTATAACGTCTCTCTTATCGATACCTTCCTTTTGTAGCAACTCAAAAAGTTTCTTATTAAACTCCGCTGAAGCCCGAAGGATCTCATCATCCGATACTTTTCCCTTTAAGAGAGCAAATAATACTCTTCTAACTTTACGATCATAAGCAGAAGCTCTAACATATCCGGTCATCAATCTCATCCCTATCACCCCCTTCTATTTTATTCTGGCATTGGGGGTCGGGATTGAGATTGAATCATATATCTTGGTTATTCTAATTTATAATTAATATCAAAATATTTAAAAAATTTTTGTCCATAAAATAAATGCAGCCTCTGATATATGTTCTCCATACTCTATTTACGAGAAGGAGATTACAATAACAATAAAAGATAGTAAGGTGATAAGAGCCGATCAAATCGAATATTTTAGCGCATCTAAAACTCCAATATCACCGGGGGATTATGTCGCCTTCTGCGTCCTTAGTTCAATCAATAAAATTATCAGCTTTGGAAGAATTTCTGAGATTTTCTATCAAAATACCGAAGAATCCGAATTCGAGTGGGAAAAGAAAAACAAGAACAAAAAGTTTTATATCTTTGGCTAGTCGTTTTTAGTTCTGTTATCGGCTTAAAAAAGGAATTATGGGTTGAGAAAGGTATTAATCTTCCTAAAGAGTTTAGAGATAAACCAAATCTAATGCCCGCGTTACTGGAACCAAAGCAATTCTCATCAATCGTCTCTTTCGCAGAAAAAAATTGGAATATAATTATTCGTATTTGATTATACTAAATTAGAATCCCCTGAAAAAGGAAAGTTCATTTTAACAGATAAAGGAAGAAAGAAAATTAGTTAGACTCTGTTTTATATTTACTATTTTTTGATTGATTCTCACATTCTATGAGTTTTTCTAGGGCTTCCTTTATTCTCCTGCACGCTTCCTTAATTTGTTCAATGTCAACCGTATATGCGATTCTGATATGGCCTTTGCCAGAGGGACCAAAGAAAGGATAACCTGGTGCTGCTACAACTCTCGCTTCTTTAACAAGGTATTTAACCAAGTCTATAGATTCAATTCCATAGAAGCTTATATTTGGAAATATGTAAAATGCACCTTTGGGAATTACAAAATTAATGCCTCTTATCTTACTTAAGCCTGCTACAATTTCCCTGCGCCTCCTATCAAAGATCTTTATTATCTCACGAATAGGTTCTCTCGGTCCTTCAATAGCCGCAAGTGCTGCATATTGCGAAATCGATACGGGACAGAGTCCAGTAGCTAGAGTAACTTTAGCTAATTGTTTAATCGACTCTTCCGTACTAATTGCATATCCAATACGAAAACCTGTCATCGCATATGCTTTGGAGAAGCCATTAATTAAGACGACTTTATCTAGGATTTCTGGGAATTCGAGGATACTATGAAATTTTCCCACATATGTAAACTCTTCGTAAATTTCGTCCGATACTAAGATTATCTTGTTATCGCTAACAATTTCTGCAATACCCTTTAATGTTTTGTAATCATAAACAGCACCTGTTGGATTGTTTGGATTGATGAGAATCAAAATCTTCGTTTTATTATCTATTTTCTCGTTTAACTCGTCCAAATCTAAGTTATAGTTTTTCTCTTCAATCTGCCTTACTGTAACAACTTCACCACCAGCCAGTATTGTGGATCTAAGATACCCAGGATACCAAGGATCAGGAACAAGTACTTTTTCACCTGGGCGAAGATATGACATAATCGATGCAAATATACCTTGTGTTACGCCAACAGTTATCAGCACATTTTTATGATTGAGGTCTAAACCGTATTTTTCATTATATTTCCGAGCGATAGCATCCCGTAATTCACGGATGCCCTCTAAGTTTGTATATCTAGTGTATCCTTCATCCAAAGCTCTCTTAGTAGCATTAATTATATGCTCTGGTGTTCTAATGTCAGGGCTCCCAACATTTAGGAATATGACATCTCTATATCCCTTAGCAAGTTCTGCAATTGCATATAAGGACGGAAATTTCATAGCAGTTACTCTTTCTGAATACATATTTTTCACTATCAAAAGCCCTAGAAGAATGTTGAAATTATAAAATGTATTTATTTTTAACTTTTCTGCTTTAAAAACATCAAGTAATGCAAATTTAAATATAAAAATTTACATATTTTTCGTATTTGAGCTTCTAGCCATTAAGAAATTTCATAAAGGAGTTGAAATATGGACACGCTAGCGCATCTAATAGTCACCTTCTTTATTTTTGGCTGGGATCCCTGTGCAATAATTGGTGGAGTTTTACCAGATATATTCTACGGAATTTCAATGCTAAAATCGGGTCTAAAACTATGTAGAGATGACCCAATTTTTGTTATTGGAGAACGTCTTCATTCATTTTTCGTAATACCAACATTAG
>JAGGXM010000015.1 GCA_021163045.1 Thermoproteota archaeon
GTCATTGAAGCAATGAAAGTTCGAAACGAAATAGAGGCACCGAAAAACGGCAGAATTAGTTCTATATTAGTTAAAGAGAATACAATTGTAAAAAAGGGAGAAGTGATCGCGAAGATCGAATAAAATATTTACAAATAAATTACTCACTTGTTTTTTGATGTCGAAGCCATTTTGAATATTGAATTAAATATTTAAGTACCCTTACCGCTGTTTCTGGATCGTCATAGGTTGGAACATTATTTCTTTCTAGAGCCATGGCCACCTCTCTTGCTTTACGCCCCCCGGGAAGTATTGTAATCAAGGGTGTGTCTATTGAACTCCTTAGCTCACTCATATCCTTTATAAATTCATTGTGATTTATAGCTGGAGATTGAAGTAACGCAATTACTATTAGGGCACCAGGTTTTTCATTAATTGCAATTTCTATTGTTTTTTTGTATCTACTAGCCGGGGCATCTCCAAGTATATCGATCGGATTGAGAACACTTGCAGATGCAGGTAAAAATTCTCTGAGTTTTTCTTGAGCTTCAACAGAAATGTCCTTTAACTTAATACCCTCTCTTGCTAGAGCATCTGTTGTAACTACGCCAGCACCGCCTCCGTTCGTTACGATTATCACTTCATCATTTTTTGGAAGAGGGAGCTTTGAAAAACCCTTTGCACAAGCAAATAAATCCATTAATTGATCTACCAGAACAATTCCAGCTTGTTTAACAGCACCTAAGAATACTCTGAGATTACCAGCTAAGGAGCCTGTATGTGATCGAACTGCTCTTTCTCCTAAGGAGGTTTTTCCCGCTTTGTATATTATTATTGGTTTTTTTAGTGAAACTTTTTTGGCAAGACTATAGAATTTTCTACCATCCTTAACGCCTTCAACGTACATAGTTATGACTTTAGTATGAGTCTCTTGGCCTAAGTATTCTATTAAATCAGATTCATCAATATTTGCAGCATTTCCATAAGATATAAAAACACTTAGCCCGACATTTTCTTTAGAACAAAAATCAAGAAATGCAGCACCAAGCGCTCCTGATTGTGATAGGAACGCTATATCCCCTGGTTCTGGTTTGTCTTGCCTATCTGATGGATTAAAAATTGTATCCATATTATTTAAAGTATTATAAATTCCAAGGCAATTCGGGCCCAAATACCTAAAATTCCACTTCTTTGCTATTTTATTTAACACGTCCTCTAATTTTCTTCCTTCCTCGCCAGTTTCACCAAAGCCAGCGCTAATTATGATGGCCCCTTTTACACTTTTTTTCCCACATTCCTCAAGAACAGTAGGCACAACTTTTGCGGGGACCGCAATAACCGCTAGATCTACATCATACGGTATGTCTAAAATTGACTTATAGACTGGCATACCAAAAGCAGTACCCCCTCTTATATTCACAATATACACACTACCAGAGAATTTTTTACCACCTTCGAGACCTAATAAATTAGATACTAAAGCTCGACCTATTGTGCCAGGTTTCTCGGATCCTCCAATAACTGCTATTGATTTGGGAAAGAATATAGGCTCTAGACCTGTAGTCAATAAAATCCCTCGCGTTATTCTATTGGATATTTGAATTACAAAATTACTATTAAAAAATAGTATTATTTACTTGAATTCTGTTTTTACAGATATTAAGAGAAAATATTTGTCTAAACTAACAAAATCGAAAAAATGGAAAAAATTAGACAAAACTTAGATCCTTGACGATCATAGAAACGTACTTTCCATCTGGTAATATTTTAGGATCATTTGCAACTCTATAAATCTTGTGCAGTAAATCAAAGAAATTTCCGCTAACTGTTATTGATTTTAATGGATACTTTACTTCACCATGCTCGATATATTGAGCATTAATATTTGTCATAGCAAAAGTGCCTTTAAGCGGATCAGTAAGATGAGCTCCCATCATATATCCACGTATTAAAACACCTTTTTCTGTTTCCCGTACAAGATCATCAAGTGTTCCCTTTCCATGTTCAATTACGGCATTAACGAAGGATATCCTTGGAGGCCTCTCAAAGCTTCCCCTCTGCGCATTTCCAGTACTTTCTTTATTCTCTTTATGAGCCGTATATGAATCGTATATATAACTCCGAAGTACTCCTTTTTCAATTATTGTTTTTCTCCTCGTCGCTATGCCTTCTCCATCAGATTTTACAGTTCTAATTCCCTCTGGTAATGTTCCATCGTCCACTAAAGTTAAGATTTCAGATGCTATTTTTTCATTTATTTTTCCAATGAACTTACTCCTGTGATTCTGTACATTCTGAGCATTAACATTATATTGAATTGGCCAAAGAAAGTCTGGAACACACTGATTTTCAATCACAGCATCAGCAGTTATTGCTTCCTTTAATTTTTTCCCACCAAACATTGAAACAGCATTTCTGACCGCTTGTACGCCTAAATTTAGTATTTTTCGCTCATGTATGGATCTAGATACCTCGAATGCAACACCAGTAACTTCTTCATCATCTTTCTTTACATTAATATCAGTATATGCTGATAGAACTGTAGCTTTATCACCAATTTGTATTCCATTGCTGTTTACTATTGCGTATTTTATGATACTTCTATTGAATCCAAAATCTACTTTTTTAATTAATTGACATGAATCATATGCGTGGGCAATTGAATCTCTAACCATATTTGCAAACGCATCTGAGTGATATTCAATTAGATTCTTATCAAATATTCCTTTTGCAGTATATTCTTTACTTGGTTCTGGTAGATGCGATAATCCAGGGTCTTCAGGCTTATTTTTTGCTATTTTTATTGCTACTTTAATAGCCTCTAGAATACTCTCTTCATTCAATGTGGATTCTGACACAAAGCCGATACTTTTACCTACTAAAGCTCTAATACCTACACCAGCATCGATTCCTTCCCGAATTGTAGTATACCTATTTATGACTCTTAAAGAAAAGTTCCTTCTACTTTCGAGATATATTTCTAGCTCATCTGCACCTAAATCTCGCGTTCTTTTAATAAATTTAGAACCTATCTCGATTAATTCATTAACTGTTGCCATTATGCACCACCTCCGATAATCGCCTCTTTTACTGCAAGATACGGTCCGCCGAGCCCCACTGGTAATGGTGCTTGTCCGCCTTTACCACAACCACCAAGAATTGATGTCTTAACAAATACTTCCTTAGACGCTCCAATGATATTCTTTATAAAGTCAAGAATATGTCCCCGCATAACGACTCCCTTAAGAGGATATTGAATTTCACCATTCTTTATCCAATATGCTCTATTTGCCCCAAATGTGAATGTTCCGGTATCTTCTACCTGACCACCACCACTTCCTTCAGCATAAACACCTTCTTCGATCAACTCGAAAACTTCTTCCTTGCTCATGTCGCCCCCTCCGAAATACGTATTTCTCATTCTAACTATTGGCGGAAAGCGATAATTAATTGCTCTGGCATTTCCAGTAGGTTCCATATTCATAATCTTTGCA
>JAGGXM010000139.1 GCA_021163045.1 Thermoproteota archaeon
CTATTAGTAAGCTATTTTTAGAGAAGTAAAGATTTACCTCCACGCCATGGATAATTATGCTTTTTTTCTTGCCTTTTTCTATTATTTTTTTGAGGGTTTTAATGTCTTTAAGGAGCCGGTATTTTTTGGGAATAAGAATTGCTTTTGTTACAATATTTTCTGTTATTGGGATTACGTAGTAGTCTTTCATGACTTTAGCGGTTTTAAGTAGCACACGAGATCTTTTTTCATGTTTTATGGTTCTGAAGATTGTTAAGCCCGCGTTGATATTGATTTCCCAGACAAAATAGAGTATTTTAAGGATTCTAGACATGTGGAGACTTTGGATTATTTCCAGAATTTTAATAAAGTTCGTTGTCGGATTTTTAGGATCCTCGGCGCGGTTATATTCGCTTACACAGAATTGAGCGGCCAACTTATAATCATCGATTTGTAGGGAAGCTTTGAATTTGTAGTAATTACTGACATCCATGTTAAGTATGACACGTGGTGCAATTTTGGTGGCATCTTCGAAGAATTCTTCAGGTAATTTTTTGAGATTTTCGAGATTCTCTTTTATAATGGATTCATCCATTAAATCCTCATCTTTTTGCGTTTTAAGGAGTATTTTTAGAGCTTCTTTAGGATTGAATTTAAGGAGAAACGGTTTGACATAGGATTCATCTATGAGATCTAACGCCTTTATTCTATTTTCAAAGGTTAGTTTTTTCGCGTTTGCGATTACAATTTTAGGATGTTTAATGCAGAGAATTCTGAAGAATGCATCATATTTTTGAAGTTCTTCGAATTTAATATGTTCCAGAATTTTATTTAGTTTATTTTGCTTGTAGAGTCGAAGTAATACGTCTGCTCTGAATTTTTGTGGAATTTTCCCGAATTTGAATATAATGAAATCCGGCCTTGTTCGTGTACACCAGAATATCAAATCTCTTGCCTTCTTATTAATAGCTATTTTGAACAATCTTGTAAAGCTCAGGTTAGATCCCATTAAAGTTGGATCTAGTCCCCATAGAGTATAATATTGATCGTCGTTAAGATGCTCCACGAAAGGCTTAATAAGCTCTAACATACGGGAAGGTTGAATATTCATTTTTAGAACGAGATAGGGCTTTCGGATTTTTTCGATAATTTCTGTGGACATTACTCCCTTTTTTTCTAGTATATTTAGAATTTCAATTAGATTTTTCTCATCGACATTGATATCGCTGATATTTTCGGCTATAAATTCTGGTTTTCGTCCTGCTATGAATTTAATTGTATCTGGGTCGTTTTTTATTTTTGGAAAAACTTTTTCTAACGCCGTTATCCACCGTTTTCTTTTAATAAGATTTACTAATAACTCTATAGGCATGATATTTTCATATTTTGCTATGAGCCCTTCGTTTTCCAAGCATAGATTAAGCGCATGGTCGAGCTCTTGGAGTTTTAGATACGCCAAGAATCGAATATCTGAAAATGGTGATGATACCGCCAGTTTTGGGTTTCTTTCGAGCAATCTCCTCCAGATATTCTCTGATAGCAGTTTTCTATCCTCTGATGTGAGGGATTCCCATGCAAGTATTATATCTTCGAGACTAAGGATTTCATTAAGAAGTTTCTTTTTGGAGCTTACTGAGAGTCCGGCAATGTTTGCCAAAACAGCTTTTCGCTCATTAGAATTTAATTTTCTCTTTACTTTGGGATAATATTCAAGTAGAAGTGTAGGCTTCAATTCGAATAGAGTTATTAACTGTATATTATTTAGTTTTGTGAGATTTGTTAGGATTAATTTCTGATTTTCTTTAAAGGCTCGTGTGAATAATTTCCTGATAAGCTCTTTATCCGTGACTTTATTAATATCAGGGAAAACTTGGTCTAGCGTTATATCTTTGACGTTTTCAAGATATAGGTAAATTAGGAGATTTGGATTAATTCCTTCAAGCAATTCTATCTGTTTGTATAGTTTTTTATTAGATAATAAGATGTTAGTTGCGTTCTTATAGTCTTTAATAGAGATGTAATAATGATAGTAATAGTAATCAGGCATACGATTTATCGCGATTTCGCCTTTTTTATTTGAAATTATTAGCTCAATAAGGCCATCCTTATTTACATCTATGAATTGAATATTTACTACGCGATTTCTAGCCAGTCTGATTATTGGTTGAATTCTATCATCTAGAAGTACATTTAAGTTATAGTTATTATCTAGGAAAATTATTTCATCAATTCCATCACAGTCATAATCAAACACAAAAGTTTTTAGTATCTCGCCATCAATGACCTTTTCAACTTTTCTTTTATTCGGATCATATACTAGAATTTCATATGTATCGTGCATAATGAGTTTGTTTTTTGACGGAATTAGTTTTGTTATAAGCCTACCGATATTAACGCTTGAGATCATATTTCCATGACCATCAAACATTAAGAGCTGTGCTTGATCATTCGAGAGAACTATATGGTTATTCCAAATAGTACCATCAAGTATTAAGCTTTGAAGAGCTACACTTTCGTATTCTTGTTTAAGCGATTTATCTATGAAGTAAAGCCTATTGGGAGCAATAATAATAAATTTATCATCCCAAGGAAGGATCTTTTTGGAAATTGCGTTAAGTGTAGTCCATCCGATAATCTCACCTGTTAAATTTAGTGCAAGAAATCGATGCCCCGCAGCAACCCAAATAATTTCATTATTTGATAAATGGAAGTCTTTTATATATTCATTGAAGCTCTTGTTTAAAACAAGTTTTCCATCCGAGAATACAAAGAGATTGTTTTTAGAAGATAAAACGGTGAAGAGTCTATCTTGGAATGAAAATAGTTTGCAAATGTCGATTTCGTTAGTCTGATGTGGTATATCGAGCTTAATCCTTTGAGAGCTCATGGCCTCTTTTCCTCGTTAATTTTCTTTACCGTTTTTACCTGCTCTTTAATTACTACCATCAGTTCATCAGAAAGTTTCAGACGTTCTCGATAGACTTCTTCTAGTATTTTATTTGTCTCCTCTATTACCTTATTCTTACGTTCGATTAACGCATTGATTGCCTCTCTTAGCCCCTGTTGTTCTTGTCTAAGGATTTCATTTTCGGAAGTTAACCTATCTACTTCATTCTTCAGATTCTCTCGAAGCTCGCTCAGTTTCTGGATTTCACTATTTATTTTTTTCCGCTGCTCTTCTAGGTTTTCTAATTCTTTTATCATTTTATTTTTCCTTTTAGTAAATTCTTCTTCCTCTTTAAGCAGCCTATCTCGTCTTTTTATTACCTCATCCAGAAGCCGTTCGATTTTTAGCTTTTCCTCCTTTAGTTTTATCTTTTCCTCTTCTAGTTGTATTTCCTTTTGATTGAGCTCATGCTCTTTCTGTTGCAATTCGGCTGTTTTCTGATTCACCATTTTTTCATAGTCAATTTTTTGAGCTTCAAAGGCCTTTAACTCGGTTTTAAGCTTATTTTCTAGCTTTTTCAATTCTTGTTCTTTAGTATTCAATTGAAGTTCCTTATCTTTTAGCTCCTTCTCATACGTCTGCAATTGTTCAATTTTCTTTCTCTCTAGATCAATAAGCTCTAGAAGTTGCGATGAGGCATTAACTAATTCTTCACTATTTTTAGCGATACTGACAGACATCTCTTTCATTTTTTTAACGTCTTCGGATGCTATTTTTACTGTAGAATTTACTTGATCTAGTATTTTAGTATGAGAATCTACGGCGGTTAAAAGTCTATTTTCGAGATTCATAACATGTTTTTCTCGTTCATCAAGTTTTGAGAGTTCTGTATGCAAATTAACAAGTTCTTGATGTTTTTCAGCAATTTTGTTGAAAAGCTCTTTATTTTCAGTAATAATGGCTTTGATTTCGTTAGATAGCGAATCTGATTTTCCAATCAAATCACTAAACAATTTTTTATTCTCCGCAAGAGCCTTAGTGACAGTTTCTCTTGTAGTTCTGATACCCGTCTCTAATGCGTTATCTATTACATAGATCATGTTATATATTTTCCAAATTACGTACATCATACTTCCGTTTAGGAGTTTGCCTAATTCGCCTGAGAGCGTTTTTAGTCTATCTTTTTCGGTTTGTTTTTTTCTAACTTTTTCTGTTATATTCCTAATATTGCGATTCAAATCTTTATCAAAAAAAGGCTCTAAACTAAGAAGTTCATTTAATAACGCATCCGAAGTTATTCGTGGTAATTCTAAACCCTTACTCATATTTTCTCGCCTCTACAAGATTAAATAAAAATAGGCGCAATGAAATTACGGTTTCAAAAATATCCTGTAATTTACGCAGAAAGGAATCCAAAGTCCTGTGCACGTATAGATCCAATACACTATTATTATGTTTGAGATCTTCACGTTCTTCATTAAAGTAATTAAAAATCTCGGAAATTAGGTTCACTATTGAATCTATTTTTCTTGTAAGGATTATATTTTGATTGTACATTTCATTATTTTTCTTTTCAAAGTTTTCGAAATATATTATTGTTTTATTCCAGAACCTTTCAAAGGCCTTAATGATAAGTGATATCGAAGAGTCTAAAGCCGAAAGAATTAGTCTTATATCATTAGCTTGAGCTATAATGGTTTCTTTGGTTGTATCAATATCTTTTAACAAATTTTGTTCGGCGTTCTCAATTTGGGTTCTTATTTTTTCTGAGAGATCTGATAAAGAACTTAACATTTCGCGAGATAATCTTTGAGCTACTTGTGATGTATATTCATTTATCTGCCTCACATTTTTAGTTGCTAATTGAGTCATTTTTTTGATTATCTGATCCCCGACGTTAGTAATATGCTCCTCAATAAAATCTATTTTTTCTCCGATGTTTAATTGCTCAGACAAGATCCTAGAAAGTTCTGCTTTGGTTTCTTCGCCAACCGATATAATTTTATCCTCTACGCTAGATATTCTGTTACCTACTCTACGGATTGCTTTCTGAATGCTACTTAAAGTAGAAGATATATTATTCAATTTATATTTCAAATCTCTTACTTCTGATCTTATGCTTGCGATATCACTTTCGATATAGGAAAAATCGCTCATACCCGATCCTCCAAAGCATTAATAATATTCTCAAAAATTAAATCATCATAAAATTCGTGTTTTTTGAGCACTTCTTGAAGTAGCTGTTCTGCGTGTTTTCTGTTTATTTTATTCATCTCATAAGCTTTCCAGATTTTTATTAACTGCGTTATTATGGTAGGAATACTTAGAACTAGCGTATCATACTTATTCCTTATTTTATGGAGTTCTCTTAATGCTAGAAGAAGTCGTGTACGACATTTGGTGATTGAAAGCGGTTCTAAACCTTTGAGTTCAATTTTAGTGTTTTTTTGAATCAAAAAAGTATCAACAGGATAGGCTTCTTTTACATAAAGCATTGTATTTACTTCCTTGACGTAGTAGAAATCTGATACTGAAAAAGGTTTACCTATTAGATTATTTATTATCATGGACTTTAGGTCTATATGGCTGTCCACGGATTCTAATACCACTTTTTCTGCAGTTTTGGGAGGCTCTGTAATTTCAAGAAGAATTTCTTCCCCAGCTCTTAATTTTAAAAATTCGATTAGACCCTTATCTAAGGCAATTCTATCCATAGCAATTTTATTGTCATATTCCACTCTAGTAATATATGGAATCTCACTATGCAAAATTGCGTAAATATTCTGTTTACCCAACTGATCTTTATATTTTACATTTATTCTGCATATCTTCCAATCTCCAACATAGGAATCAATGATACGCTTTAACGTCAGCATTAGTCATCCTTTTCCAGAGCCTACATACAATTAAAGATTTTATTTTTTTAAAAATTTATCTATAAAATAGATTTTTTTACTTTTTGCTAATTATTTTTATATTTTTTA
>JAGGXM010000185.1 GCA_021163045.1 Thermoproteota archaeon
ATATATTCATTAAGAATTACATTTGACTTGCATGTATATTGGTGTTTTAAATGTCAAAAGATGTAAAACTAGATGTTTTCTTAGAGCATCAAACTAAAAAAGAACAGAGAATAACCGAAGAAAAAAAGGAGACCCCTCCTTCAAAGCCCAAGAAATCAGCCAAAGATAAAATTAATGATTTATTATCAAAATACAGTAAAATTTCATATATTAAGACAGGGAGAAACCTCCTTCTCTTGGGTGTAGAGTATAATTCAGACAAAAATCGAGCTATGATGAAATTTTATGATATCAAGGAAAAGCAAATCAAACTTCTTTTAGATTCAACAAATCATAAACCATATTTTATAACAGATATAAACAAGGAAATACTAACTCCGAGAATAAGTAAGGATTCCCGTGTTATTGATATCAAAGAAATCGAAAAATATAATGCGCTGAAATTTAAGACCGAGAAAATGGTGAAAATTACTGTATCCGATCCTCTTGCTGTTGGTGGCAAAAGAGGGCTAAGAGAATCTATTGGAATCTCGCATTCATGGGAAGCATGGATTCCTTACCATCTTAATTATATCTATGATCAACGACTATGGCCCGGAATGATCTATGATGTAATTAATGGGATTCCAAATCTTACTCCAGTAGAGAAAATAGAGGAGGGCATACTTCAGGCTGTGGATCCCAATTTAAGAGATTTGGCTAGGAAGTATATTAACATATTCTCTGTTGAGATCCCCCTAGTAGATTTCATCGCCCTAGATATTGAGGTCGCTGGTGGTGGTAAATTCCCACAGATGGATCACCCAAAAGCACCAATAATTGCAGTTAGCTTCACAAAAGTAACTGTTAACGATGAGAGACCGACAGAGGAATATTATGTTTTTCTTTTACGATTTAGAGACTTAAATGAGGATAATCTAGGCAAGATTCAGAATATAACTAACTCCGAAAACGGTTACGCTTATGGAAAATTAAATGTAAACGGAAAGACAATTAACTTAAGAATATACTCTGACGAACGTCACTTATTGCTAGATACTTTTAATGAGATATATAATATTCCCCTTTTAATAACATTTAATGGGGATAACTTCGATTTACGATACATTTACAAAAGAGCTCTCGAGCTTGGTATTGCGAAAGAACTTATCCCCTTTAGAATTATATCAAAAGGGGCAATTAAAGAGGCTCAAATGTTATTTGGAGTTCATATAGATCTTTATAAGTTCTTTAGTAATGCTGCTATAAAGTCATACGCTTTTGCAAACGTTTATGAGAGCACCAGTCTTGAAACAATTTCAACAGCCTTACTCGGTATCGGCAAAAGATATACTCATTTGAAATTTGTTGAAAAGTTATCCTATAGCGAACTTGCTGCTTATTGCTGGTGGGATTCTTTCTTAACGGCGAAATTATTTATGTACGATGATTGGTTGCCCTGGAGACTTCTAATAATCTTATCAAGGATTACACGTTTACCTGTACGAGAACTGTCCAGGCGAGGAGTCTCCGCCTGGATTGAAAGTTGGTTTTACGCAGAACATAGAGATCGAGGCTATCTTATACCAAATAGAGACGAACTTGATAAGAAGGAATCCAAAATCAGAAACTTAGGATTACATCTTCCTCCAGTAATAAAAGGAAAAAGTTACAGAGGAGCAATAGTTTTTGAGCCAAAGAAAGGAATCTGGTTCAATGTTTGGGTATTAGACTTTGCAAGCATATATCCAACAATAATTAAAGTTCATAATATAAGCTATGAAACTGTTTGTTGCCCACATGATGAATGTAAGTCTAATAAAGTTAGTAATCTACCCGTTTGGATCTGTACTAAAAAGAGGGGCATAGCTTCTGAACTTGTAGGCTTTATTCGAGATGTTCGTGTAAACTACTTCAAGAAAATGCTGAAGGAAGGCCCTCCAAAAAAACGTCCTTTTTATAATGTTATTCAAGGCGCGTTGAAGGTTCTAATAAATGCAAGCTATGGCGTCTTTGGGGCCGAGCATTTTCCATTTTTCTCACTAACTGTAGCTGAACTAATTACAGCAATAGGGCGTGAGAAAGTACTATCTATTGCTAAAAAAGCTAAAGAGATGAAATTAAATGTCATTTATGGCGATACGGATAGCATCTTTATTTATAATCCTGAAAAAGAAAAAATCAGAGAGCTTATAGAGTGGAGTGAGCACGTCCTCAAAGTTGATCTTGATGTAGATAAAATTTATAGATATGTCGCTTTCTCCGAGCGTAAAAAGAATTATTTCGGAATTTTAAATGATGGAAGTATCGATATTAAAGGATTATTGGTCAAAAAAAGAAATACCCCAGAATTCCTTAAAAATGAATTTAAGGAGGTTTTAAAGATTTTAGGCGATGTGCATAATGAGAACGAACTTGAAAACGCTAAGAAGAAAATCGAAGAAATCATTATTAATACCATAAAAAAACTTAGAAGGAAAGAAATCCCATTAGAAGATCTAGCATTTAGAGTTCAGATAACAAAACCAATTAGCGAATATGTCAAAACGACCCCTCAGCATGTAAAAGCTGCTAAAAAACTTAAGCGAAAAGTTTTACCGGGTGAGATTATCTCTTTTGTAAAAACAAAAGACGGCGTAGCACCACTTGAAATTGCGAATATTGAAAATATAGATTGGAGCAAATACGAGGAATATACGCAGAGTGTTTTTGATCAGCTCCTAGACGCCTTAGGTATGTCAATTAATGAGATAATTTCTAAAGCAAAAGGTGTTGTAGATATATCTAAGTTCTTTGAATGAAGGTGATTTTAAAAATGGAGAAATGGTTTATATTTTCAGACTCTCACGACAATCTTGTTAAAATACGCAAAATGATCGACACGATTAAAACATTAGATATAGATAAAATAATATTTTGCGGCGATTTAGTGTCTCCTTTTGTCGCGAGGTTGTTGGCCAAAGAAATCCCAAATAACATTACTTTCATAGGTGTTTTTGGCAATAATGATGGCGATAAAATCACAATTAAGAGGATGTTTTCTTCCAGAAGTAACTTCTTTATAGGGGATTTCCCCCACATAATGAAACTTAATGAAAAGTATGTTGTACTATTCCACGGTTGGGGGTCTCCTGAGAAAACTAAAAATATCGTCTATGCAACAGCTAAGGATAAAAAATTTCTAATTACGATATACGGCCATACACATATTCCAGATTTGATATCTATAGATAAAGATTATAGACTGACTCCTCTCCTTAAAAATTGGGATGTGTTGAATAAGGTTGGCTTTAGAATCGATCTGAATCGAGAAAGAATTATACTAAATCCTGGAGAACTAGGTACTTGGGTAACAGGAAAATCTTCTGCAGTATATATGATAATTGACGATAATTTAGAAGCTGAAATTAATTTTATTCCTATTAAATAGGGCTCAGAGCTCCAGAATTTCATCATTTTTCAGCTTTCTTTATCTCTTCATTGCCTGTTTTCTCTATGATATATCTCTTAAGGAAATAATAAAAAATATCACTATAATCAGAATTCATAAGAACTTATTTAGTCTCTATATCGTTCAAGATCTCTCTTATATTTCTCGATTTCATTTCTAAGCTCTGGCGGTATAGTTCTTTTTGATTTCCTATCCTGATTAATTTCCTCGAAGATTTCGTTAATTACGTCAGCATAATCTTTTTTGCCCGACGCAACTTCATCGATCTCTTCATGTATTATTCTCGTCCGTTCTTCAGAGACCATATCTTTATGTAATGCCTCAATGATTCTGTTTACGATAATTCCTCGCTTCTTAGGAACAATTCTTCCATGCTGAATTCGCCTTACGTATCGTCTTTCAAATAGCTTTTGAATAATTGTTGCATATGTAGATGGCCTACCGATACCTTTTTCACGCATCAACCTCACGATTTCTCCTTCAGTAAGTGGCCATGCTGATGGAACTTTTTCGTAATTAACTTTTATTTCTGCCTTAGAATACCTCTCGCCCGGTCTAACTAGTGGTATCTTCTTGGGAAGTAAGATTTTTCTCATAAATGATGTTAACGCTAGAGGAAAGCCCTCACGATCGTATTCAACTAGTCCAGATACCTCTACCAAGAGATCCTTTTTGCTCTCTTCATCAACAATTCGAAACGTTATATTTGCAAATGTCCCGATAACCTCCTTCATTTGCGAAGCTATGAATACCCTTAATATCAAATCATATATATTGAGAGCCTTTCCAGAAAGCTCCTCTTGAAGAACTATTTCGCCGCTTTCAATCGCCTCTTTGAGATCTTCTAGAGTGAGCGGTCGCGTTGGTCGGATACATTCATGCGCGCCTTCACCACCGCGTTCCCATCTTCTGGTAACATGCAGATTTGATCCAAAAAGATCTTCGACAAGACGTTTACCTACCCATAATCCTGCATCTGAAACTCTGGTAGAATCTGTTCTGATATATGTTACAAGACCTAATTCGAAGAGTCTTTGCGCCTCTTTCATTGTCTCATTAGAGCTTATACCATATAACGTAGATGCAAGTGTAAGAAGCATATCTGTTACAAGAGGTGCTGGTGGCATTAATTTTTTTTCGTATGTTTCTATTTTTTCGATAATTACTTCCTTAGGTTCTATTTTTCCTTTTACCTTAAGTTCAATGCCATTTGGCATTTTGATTATCGTCCAATCTTCTTTAATTCTCCATCGATTATATCTATCAATTATCCAGGAAAGTACGGGAGATTGGACCCGTCCGGCAGATATATTCCTTTCACCTAGGATTTCACGGAGTTCTTCTGAAAGATAGAAGCCGATTAATCTGTCCTCAATTCGTCTTATGAACTGCCCTTCTACCAATTTCAGATCGATCTTTCTTGGATTTGCTAAGGCTTTCTCGATAGCGCTTCTTGTTACTTCATGAAATTCTACTCTTAAAATTTTTTTAGCATATGGTTTTAAGAGGGCATTTATATCCCATGCTATTTTTTCTCCTTCATAATCAGGGTCTGTCCCTATCAATACTACTTCATTTTCTAGAGCTAGATTTCTTAAAGTTTCTATTATCCTATGCTTATCATAGAATTTTTCGGTTTCACCACAGCGAGGGCACTTTAAAGGTAGTGGATTCTGATAGAAAAATCCAGAAAATATGCCTGATTCTTTCATATATAAACTTCTTAAGAAAAATTTAATCCTTGATGCCTTCTTTTTGATAACATTTCCCTGTGTTACATCAACAGTTAAGTATGGAATAAATGTGTAACCACATTTACTACAAGTAACCTTAGGGCCAAATAAGGGAACAAATTTGCGTTTCCCATTACTTTTAATAGTATAAACGCCATAGGGCCAAATCAATTCTTTTATTTTATAATTTCTTACTGTATATTCCATTTTACCATTTCTTCTGGCAATATAAAACTCAGGAACGAATCTATGCGTTATTATATCCGTTAAATGCCCTATCGTAGCTACAATCGTAGCGAGATACCCTCCTATGATAATTTCGTAAGCTGCCAAGCCAGGAAGAACTCTTTTCGTTGGTCGACCAAAGAAGCTAGCAATAGTTTTTGCTTTTGTTGGAGATTCAACTATAAATAAGCATGTCTGTAGATGTTCTCTGGCAGGCATTTCTCCTGCTCTTGCAGAAAGAACCTTCTTTCTATCAGCATCTATCTCTTTAATCAATTCTTCTAAATTAACATCTGAAAGCGGTTTTAATGGGCTCTCTACAGTCCATATCAGCTTCCTGTCCAATTCTCCAACAAGCTTTTTATTACTACATAATATTAAAGCTAAGCCTTTCGTTATACCTCCAGCATAAAGTCTTGAAGTTCTTCCTGATGCCTGAATATACGTTTTAATGTCAGCGGATAATAAAAAGATGCTCCTTGAGCCGTTTTCTGTTCGAATTTCATATGGTATGTTAGATTCTTTTAACAAAAGTTCAAGGTTTTGTTTAAGTAAATTATTCAAAATTTTGTAGAGGATCAAAGTATAAAATACGGTTTTCTCTTGTGCTGAGCCTTCATTTTCTACATTTTTAAGCTCCGCTATCAGTTTATCTAAACTCTTATTTTGTAGCATCTCTCTGATTCTAATTTCAATTTCTTTGATTTCTCTTGGAGATAACCATATCATCTGTGAAACCAGATTTTGTATATGTTCTTTTAAGTTCTCTTCTGGAGGAATAATCGACTGCATCTTCCTTAATATGAAGGTTAAGTATAGAGGATTTGGTCTTAATTCCACTCTAATGCTAAACTTTGGAACGTCCAAGAATATAGCATATCTTACTCGTTCTGGAAGGTCTAGGCCTCTAACAAGAAGACCATAGGGTGACGCCTTACCCACGAGAATATCTACTTCCTTATTAGCAAATTTTTTTATTACCTCAGCTACCTTACTCCCTGTTTCAATCGATACGCCTAATGCCTTTATTTTTTCTTCTTCTAATTTTTTCACGAGCATCTGCAACATATCATCGCTTTTGGGTCCTCTTGCTATGAAGATAAGTCCTCCACTTCCAAGTTTTTTTATATAGTGGACCGTTTTATCGATCAGAGCCTCATTAGTTATGCTATCATGAATTACACTGGGATCGTATATATCTACAACATTCCGAATACCTTCCTTAGAAGAACCTATTGTGAAACCGAAAATTGTAGAGAATATTCTCCGAACAAGTAACCCTTTAACTTGCCCAGTAGCCGAAGAAACTACAAAAGAGCCGCTATTTGCTCGTGCTTTGACTATTAATTTTCTTTCATTATCAGATAATCTAAATGCAGCATAACCCTTACCAAAGCCTGTTTCACGCCGCATACGTTCAATAATTTCTCGAATTTTTTTATTTTGCATATAACCAAGAAGAGTTAACGCCCTATCTAGGTTCTTTGGATTCCGTAGGAAACTATCTACATCATCTACAAACATGAAATCAACAAACTTGCTAGTAGTGTTTTTTTTCTTAGCTTTTTTAAATGCTTCCAATACGTCCTTTAAGTTTCTAATTAGAAATTGAGACGTCGTTACAAGAACCTTAAAATCGCCATTTAGTAATCTTTGACGGAATTGTTCCTTTACTTTTTTGCTTGCTTGTGGAATATATTCTAGAACATAATTTCCACCTAATTTCTCTTCCCATATCTTTAGTTTCTCCGAAACCTGTTTAAGTAGAGTCCTCGTTGGGAGGACGATGTACGATGTCTTATTTTTCTTATAAGCTAAATATAGTGCCATTATAATTCCAAAAACTGTTTTACCAACCCCAGTTGGTGCTATTATTGCAAAGCTTTGACCTGATAGAACTCGCCTAGACCAAACTCTCTGGGCACCCCAAGGTTTTGTTCCGAGTAGTTTTTTAAAGAAATTTAAAAAATCCTGTAGTTCCCTCTCTACATTATATGCAAATCTAAATTTTCTCAGCTCTTTTCTTCCCTCAAGGATCTTGCCCAGCTTTATTTGCACATTTTCGGAATTAAAACCATTAGCTAGAGATTGCTCCTCTATACATTCTGTGCAAGCTAAGCCCTTATTTAAGCGATAGCTCGAAATTCGCCAGTCGCAATTCGGACATGCCCTATCAAATATAGCTGGTAATTCATCCTCTTTTAACTCATTAACACTTCTATCTAGAATCTCACTTAAATTTTCATCATCTAATTCTGCCTTCAGAACTTTTGTTTTTTCCAAAAACTATCACCCAGTTTTCTCATCGGCACGCTCAAACCATTTAAATGCTACTTTAAATGGTGCAAAGTAGTCATATATTAATCCCTTAATTTGGCTGAGAATTCCTGTTTTTGTCTGTGAGCCGGCTGTAGGTAGAAGTGGTATACCCATCGTTTTAATTTTCCTTTGAGGCTTTCCAAATATGGCTTCAATTCTTAAGGGACTACTGCATTTAGGACAGAGCTCTGATAGAATCATTCCTACATATTCCCCAGATTTATAGGGTCTCTGTGTCTTATATTCACAATCGACATTAGTGCACGCTAGTCTAACGAATATCCTATAACGCCCGCCTCCTGGTGTCGCTACTTTTTTCGCCTCATAAAATGATGCAAAACCCTGCCTCATAATTGCAAAACCAAGGACAAATCCAATAAAAACCCACATAAAATCAGCTATAGGATAAAGTATTGAATAGACCGAGGATCCTAACAGTATACCGAAGCCTATTATTACAAATAAAATGCCGTAGAGCCTCCGGCGTCTTTGGATGCTATAAAGAATTTTAAGATCTGCTTGACCAAGGTACCGCATGATTTTCTTAACCTCTTCATCTTGCCCCCTAGCGAATTCTTGTTTTTCTTCCATTTATTCTCTCCTCAAATCACTTATTTACGTATTTAGGATTTTTAATTTCTCCTTCTTTTCTTCCAAATCTTTAGTCTGCCTAATACCTACTTAAAAGTATTTACTCTAATTGAAGTGTACTTAATAAAATATATAAGCAGTACTTTTTTTAACTCCCGTACGCCTGGAAGCATTCTCTTATAATCTGATTTCCAAAAAGTTAGAATAACTAGAATATTCTCATTCTCTTCTTTGGAGAAAAGTAATTATTAAGTGTGTTTTTGATGGGGGCGAGGGGATTTGAACCCCTGACCTACCGGTTTCCTCGCCTTCTTCTTTTTCTGGAGCCGGCCGCCATAACCGTGCTAGGCTACGCCCCCGCGGTACTATAGCTATAGTCACTCTTCCTTTTTTATTTTTTTCTTTATAAAAATGGGGCCGGAGGGATTTGAACCCTCGACCACCGGCACCCAAAGCCGGCATCCTTCCATACTAGACTACGGCCCCAAAGAGTATCAATCATAGTTATAATTTTCTGAAAAAGAATACTTTTTATTCTTTACTTTTTGTTAGAGTATATTCC
>JAGGXM010000042.1 GCA_021163045.1 Thermoproteota archaeon
CAATAAATAAATTATAAGAAATTAGAGAGCAGTATAGATAGTACTAATAAATTTCTTCTTCAATATTAGTATAGTAGCTAATATTAAGAGAATATCAAACAAAAAGATCCCGACTACCCAAATTGTATCCCTTGGAGGATAAAATCCTACTTCAATAAGTAAACTTTCAGTCGGCCTATAGAGTACCAAAAAATCAAAGCCTTCTGCAACCTTATGAATCTCTTCAGCGTTAGGAAGGACTTCTCCAATAAACACAATATAATCGCCTATTTGAACATTAAGCCAGCCTCTACTGAGGTAATCTACATTATATATAACGGTTAGATTACTCTCTCCCGTATCGATATCTGTTATTATAAATCGCTCATGTCTAGGTGGCACAAGGTCTCTACTTAAAACTTTTATGACTTTTCCGTAAACGGCAACCATCTTCCATGATAAGCTATAATCTCCGGAAATAACCTTTACACTTGAAGCTTTAGCCACACTAACTGCTTTATTAAAATCATTTAAAGTTGCTCTCGAGATTCTAGAGGGTATAAGAATATTTATTGCTAAGTAGTAATTCGTTATACCAATAATAGCAAGAACAATAAGAAGTACTATCAATTTTTTTTGTCTAACCATAGTAGTCACCAATGTATTTTTTTCCTTGAGATATAGCTAGGTGTTTTTGGAGAGTTAATAGTATTTATTATGATTTCGATTTTCTCTTTCAAAGTTCATAAGTCCTGCAATTTCCTTTCTTCATGAGCCAGACCAATAATTTCGGTAATTTTCTGAACTTTATTCTCCATAAGATACTTTTTAATTCCCAATAGAATCTCATTAAATATATCTATGCCTCTTATTCCAACCCCTGAGCCTATCTGAACTGCTGAAGCACCAGCTAACATTAATTCAACCGCAGATTCCCAATTGTAAATTCCGCCTACACCAATAATTGGAATGTTTATTTTCTCATATGCCTCATATACGGCTCTAACAGCGATGGGATGTATTGCTGGTCCAGATAGCCCCCCGAATTTATTTGATAATACTGGCTTTTTTATCCACACATCAATTTTCATTGCTCTTATTGTATTTATTAGGACAATAGCATCTGCACCAGCATCTTCTGCGGCTTTACAAGAAGTAAGATAATTGTCTGAAATCCCAAACTTTGCAAATATAGGAATTTCTATGTTTTCATTTAATACCTGAATTATTTTGTGAACTAATTTGGAATCCATACCAATGCTTAATCCATGTTTCTTAACATGTGGGCATGAAAGGTTCAATTCTATAGCATCAGCTCCAGAGTTTCTTGCTACTTCTGCCAACTTTAAAAATTCGCTCACGGTACTTCCAGCAATGCTAACAATTACTTTTCCTTTAACCAGCTTAACACTATTTACCAAATCGGGGATTTTATCAATACCCGGATTTGCCAGGCCAACGGCGTTAATATATCCGCAATCTGTTGCGATAATAATTGGTGTAGAATATCCTTCTCTTTTTTCAATCGTTATTGATTTAGTTGTAACGGCAGCAGCCCCTGCTTTTATAATCCGCTGCAAAAGGCTTGGTTTATCGCCAAGAATCCCTGACGCCAGTATTAATGGGTTTTTTAGTTGGAGTTGCCCAATAGTAACTGATAGGTCTGTCGGCATCGTTCTACATCCAAACTAGTATTTTAACGATTCAGACTTTTTTACACCATATATTTTTTTCTTTTAGAAAAAGATTTTTCCCCATACTCGTCCTAAGTACTATTGAGTCTATGCTACTTATCTTTTAACAAACGAAAGCTTGAAATATATTTTATTATATGAATACTTTGAATGATATACACGAGGTCCTGATGAATGGGTGAAAAGGTAAAAATAAAACTCATAAATATCAGAGATGGCTCCGAAATTACTATTGAGGTTCCACCACAAGCAACCTTACTCGACATAAGAAGAGAACTTGTCGCACGTGGCATCATAGATAGTACCGAAACCGTCGTAATAGGTGCAATCACTAAAGAAGGACAAAAGCTACAGATTAATCCTATGCCGTCTCAAACTACTGCTCATGAACTTCAGGGCTTGACAGCATTTGGTACAAAAATAGGCTTTGATCCGCAGCGTGTTCAGGGATTTAACTGAATTTTCCCTTTATATTTTATTTGTAGCGATTCTAGTATGCAATGGGGAATTTCCCCTACAACTATAATTGCTCCATAAAAAATTTTAGATTTTTAATACAACTGGAGAATTTGAGCTATACTTTCTGAGATATATACAAGTGGATTTTTTGTTCGTTTAATTATTTTTTTCCAACTACTATTATCTATATGCCAGAATCCAAAATATTTTGTTCCAACCCGCTCTTTTCTAAGGCAACTTTTTGCATGATTTTTCTCGAAGATTTTATCAAGAATTACATATTTTGGAAATGGAAGAATGTAGACATACGGGGGATCATTGGGGTATGTCGGATTTGAGAGGATTATAATCAGGTATGTACCACCATAATATTGTTTCTTTAGTCCACTGTAAACACAGATATACTCTCTGAAGATATAAGGAGTCCCATCTTCCAGATTTCCTATCTTGTACTTGTATTTCTGGAGTAACTCTATCGCATGCGTAGCAAAAAGCATATTTCTAAATATTTTCACTAATCGATCAAGAAGCATTAGAATCTCCCTCAGGGAACTCGACTAGTATTTTTCCTTTCACCCGATCAGTGATTAATTTTAACTGACAAACTAGTATCTTTTCATCTATTAAGTTCTTAACATTATCCCTTAGGATATACAAGTTGGCTTCTCGAGTGAAAATTTTTCGTATTTCATCTACCAGATCGCTAACAGGAACGTCCCCATTGATTTTTATGACAATTCTACTTTTCTCATTTATATATAGAGTAAGTTCAATCTCTTTGTTGCAAATCGGGCATTCCCTACTTTTAGGCATTTGTATATAATTTAGATTAAGTTCAAATTCTTTGGAATCTCCAGAATGATAACTTGGTAAAGCAACGGTTATTCTATTTGGAATCTTCGTGCTTCCCTGAAGAATCCTTATAGCCAAGTCTGTAGCGATTCCTGATAAGATTTCTGCTAATAGAGGATTAGAAGAATATATTTGCCTTAAACTCCCACTAAGATCTATTGTTTCAAATGAATGACATGCAATGCATGATGTTCCCTTACCAGGAAGCCAAATGTGAATTTGACCATCATTTGGTCCTACACCTACGTCTATGAGTGGGATTCCATATCGAGTTGCTATTCTTTGTATTGTTAATCTTGGATATATTGTATCAAAAGTCGTGATTATTAGGTTGCTATTCTTTATAATAGCATCAAGGCCAGAAGTTTTTCCCGCTAGTGACTCGTGAACAAAAGATGGCACTCTAATAACGTAAGGCCTTACCTTAATGTACGGATTTGTCTTCTCAATTTTTTCAGAAATGCATAATATCTTATGTTTGCCTATATCTGAAACCTCGTATATATTCTGATAGCCTATGTTCTCTTTCTCTACTAAATCGTAATCAACGAGGTTAATTCTATGAATATATTTTGATATATCTTCTACAATTCTAGTACCGATAAAACCGAGTCCAAAAATAGTAACCTTTTTTTCCTTAAGTTTCTGTAGCTCTAAACCTATAGCATCAAGATTCCTAAGTCGCAAGCTGAAGCCATACTCTGGAATCTCAAATGCCACAAGCCGGCTCTTTATTATCTCTATTTGTGGGTCTTTACTGTAAATTTTAATCTGGTAAAAACCCGAACGTTCATCCAGTAAATAGAAGGAATCTCTATTTGTATGTATATAATAGTGAGTAATTAGTAGCTTCTTATAGAAAGATGGGATTTTACTCCCCAGAAACAAGCCATAATGCTCGGATTCTTTAGAAAGGTTATAAGGCGAGATCTTCTGTATTTTAATAGTTTCCTCTCCAAAGAGCCTTGTAGATTGCAGTTTTGTTATTAAACCAAAATTATAAAGATATTTACGATCCAGAAAGTAGTTATTTAGTTGTATCATCTCTTCAAAAAGTGACGGAAGGGAATAAATATCTAAAATATCATGTATCTCAAATGAAAGTATTTGATTTAAATTCATACCTAATTTTATGATTGGGAAATAGAGAGATATATCTTGAATTCTCGATGTTGCACTAATTATCATTGATATCGGTGGAAACCCCGGAAAATCAGCTTTAATTGATGAGTAAACATCCTCTTTCAGAGTTCTAATATCTCGTCCCGAAGCATGAGACCCAATCGATGCTGGATGAGTATGCCAAACACCTAAGCCGCCCAGCTTTGCTCTTGGAACACAATGGCCTCTAGAACTCTCGTATTCGTTTTCACTAAAGGAATGAAGAAAAACTAAGTTATCATACAGAAATTCGACAGTCATATTACCACAAACTTCGGGTGGCTTACTGACATATTCTAGAATTTTAGCTTCTTCTTTCGGATTAATGCATACTCTGATTCTAGTGGTGTTTGTTTTCATCCATAACACCATATTCATATCATTGATATCATCCATTTAAAATTAGATACAATTCAGAAAGAATCTCGACACTAGAAATCTGACCGATTTTTAAGAGTTTGCCGTGTTTTGTTATATCAATATCATCAGGAACGATTAACCTGACTAAAAAATGATCATAGATCATAGCTATAAAAGGTGCCGATTATGCCCATTATATATTTTATAGGAATGGCCGGATCTGGAAAAACAACTATTACTAAGAATTTTGGAGATTGGCTGCTAGAAAGTTCTGAGAGTGTTGCAAGAATAAACTTGGATCCTGGTGTAGTAAATTTACCGTATAATCCTGATTATGATATAAGAACCTTGGTAGAGCTTTCAACTGTAATGAAAAGAGAAGCTTTGGGACCGAACGGAGCACTTATTCGATCAATGGAAATTATGATCGAGAATATAGATACTATTGCAGATACTCTGAAAAAGACTTTATTTGGAAAGTCATGGGTATTAATTGATACCCCAGGTCAACTAGAATTATTTGCATTCAGGGAATTAGGCAACATCATTATTAAGAAGCTTAACAGACAGGATAGCCTTGCTATTTTTATTGTTGATGCATCTAATCTAAATAAAGGCTCTGATTTCGTTATGTCCGTGCTACTATCCCTTGCTACGAAATTCCATTTAGAGATTGATGTAATTATGATCTTAAATAAGGTAGATCTAGTAGGTGAAAAAATAAGCAAATTTATGAATATATTCTTTGATGATCCAGATGCCTTTGTTAATGAAATGCTTAGAGATAATACAGGAATCCTTGGCGAACTTTCTTTTGATCTAGTGGATATCCTTAGGCAATACTTACCACCAACAAGAATAGTTTCCGTTTCGGCTAAAAAGAAAATTGGATTTAATGATCTCTACTCTATTATTAACGACGCTTTATGCGAATGCGGTGACCTACGATAGTTATTCTTTTGTTATCTTATTTTAACGTCGTCTGCACAGCCTCTTTATAGGCATCTAAAACTCTTTTTAATGGTGGAGCAAAAATATCAATTTCGATAAGAGGTTCATTGCCTAGTACTTCTGTACAATGTGGTATGTTAGGCGGAACGTGATAGATATCTCCCTTTGTAAGAATCTTTTCCTCGTCTCCTATCATGTATCGACCTTTTCCCTGTATAATAATACCAATAAGTTCATTCTCATGAGTTTGCGTTGGTATGCGTATTTGGGGTTTATGCTTATTTAAAAGAATCATAACTTTTTCTCCATGAAGTCCTACAAGAATCTTTGTTAATAACCCAGTAGTATATTGAATCTCGGGTATATCCTCTATTTTAATGAAATATTTAGATTTACTAAGTTGCGTATTACTCACTTTTAAAATCACCTCACATATTATTATAATAGACTTTTAACATATCCTCCATCAACCTGAATTGTTGTTCCAGTTATAAAACTAGCTCTCTCAGAAGCCAAGAAAACCACCATATCTGCGATCTCCTCCGGTTTCCCAAAACGTTTCATGGCAACTTTCTGTGTCCAAGCATTCTTAACTTCCTCTTCAGTAATTCCTTTTTGTTTCACTTGTGCTTTAATTAAATCTTTAATTCTTGAAGTAAATGTAGGACCTGGTGCCACATTATTTATCGTTATATTATATTCTGCTACAAGATTGGATAATGTTTTAGCAATTCCAACAACAGCAGAACGAAGCGAATTAGATAATATAAGATTATCTATTGGCTCCTTTACGCTAACGGAAACTATATTGATAATACGTCCCCACTTTTGTTTTTTCATGTATGGTAAAACTAGACGAATGAACCGAATCGGGTTTAAAACAAGAAGTTCAAATGCTTTTATCCAGTCACTATCTGAAAAATCCTCAAAATATCCCGAAGGAGGACCACCAGAGTTATTTACTAAAATATGAACTGTACCGAAAGTATCAATAGTCTTTCTAACGACGATTTCTATATCTTCTTTCTTGGTAACATCAGCGATAATCGGCAAAACTTCGCTACCCGTAGCAGAGGAAATTTCTTTCGCTGTTTTATATAATTGCTCTTTATTACGTGCCAGAATGGTTACATTCGCTCCCTCTCGCGCTAAACCATACGCTATTGCCCTTCCAATCCCCCTGCTCGAAGCTGAAACTATTGCCGTTTTTCCTTTTAGATTTAAGTTCAATATGCTCACCATATATATTGCTATACTATACATCATGACAACTACATTTAGTTAACTATATCATTTAAAGAATTTTAAATAATTTAATATTTTATATTAATATTAGCGATTTTACTGAATTTTATTTAGAAATTAAGGATTATGA
>JAGGXM010000032.1 GCA_021163045.1 Thermoproteota archaeon
AAATATAACTGTAAAAAATTATCTTTAAGATCTGAAGGCAAAAATTAAAATCGTTCTTGCTAGATACTATTTGTGGTTGAAATACTAAAGTGAAAATCCATGCTTCAGAGGAGACAAAATCCGATATGTGCTTACTGTAAAGGGGTAAGAGGACTATGTGGTGCAAAGATATGTCCTATTTTACTAAAGCAAACACTAAATTTTAGGATGCCTAGATATAGTAAAAAGAGCATTGATGGACATTCTATAAATGTCTTAGTAGGAGAATATAATTATCCGAATGTAAGATTTGGGTCCATTTCCTCTTTTAATGTAATTTCAGGGGATCCTGAGGAATGGGCAAAAAAAAGATTGGATTTCTCAGATATTTTAAAAACTAGAATTTGGACTATATACGCTTTTAAAAGGAATTTGATAAAACGAGTCCCACAAATAGATGATCCTCTTGGTCAAATAACTATCAGTTATAAACCTGTAAATGTTGAGGTGCGCTTAAAAAAGGAACCTAGATTTCGGATTCATCTTGATCCTCAGATACCCCCGTTTGGAGCTTCTAGTATTCTGGAGAAGATATTCATCGAAGATAATATATATGCTCCAAGAAAGGTGGAAAATGCTGTAGAGGAGGACGTAAAAGCGGCGATTATTGTACCCGAACTGTATAGACATGGTATTTCATATTATTATTTGCAAAGATTATTATCTGCTGGATTATTAGGGAGAAAATTCAGGAGAAAACTAGTTCCTACTAGATGGTCGATAACAGCCACAGATTCTATTTTAAGTGAATTTTTTATTAAAAGTATTCGTTATGCAAAAGAGATCGAAGACGCCGGTCTCTACTTTTGGGAATATCTGGGGAACAAGTACTACATTATTCTAATCCCGAACCGATTTTGGTCAATGGAAATGTTTGAGATATGGTTGCCCAAAAGTGTCTGGTTACCGAAGTACAGCAGACCTGTTGTAATAAGAATATACGAAGATTATACAGGAAAACCTAATAAAATGGACGGGGGATATTATGCTATCAAAAAGTCGATTTTAGAATTTCTCTATAAAAGACGGCGTAAAGCGGCAGCGTTGGCAATAAGAATTATTACACCGAATTATATTGCTCCAGTAGGTAGTTGGCAGATTCGTGAATCAGTTAAGCTGGCTTTAGAGTGTGGATCAGTAATAAAGGGTGAATATAAATATTTAATTCGGCTAATGCTCAAGAAAGAGCCAGTATTGGAACAGATTGGGATGATAAGATCTTCGTGGTTACTTAAGAGATTAGCCATTAAAAGTTTGGATCGTTTCCTAGCTTCTGATTAATCATTTGAATAGCACTTCCAATTATAATTCTTAGTTAAGAATGTCATGTTAAAATAAATTTCTTGCTTTAAGATTAACTTTTTTACAAGTTTTTAGTTGAAATAACTAAAAATTTTTATTTTACCAAAAATATTTCATAATCGTTGTTGATTTATGGGTTAGTCTTGGTCTTGGTTATGCCAGATATATTTGAACAAGCAAGAAAAGTATTTAAAACAAAAAAAACGAAGAAAACAAAGATCTCAGGCAAACAAATTCAAATACTTACGCAGTTAGGTCTTCTAGAGGTGCGAGGAAAAAAACTTAAATTTAGAAGTCCAGAAAATTTGGATAAAACTCTTAAATCCGAATTTTGGAATGATGTTCCAAATGTTAAAGCTACTATTAAGGCAATTAAAGAGGAAGCTAAAGAACAAAACTTAATTATTTTTGGTTCATTAGCGAGGAAATATAACATAAATTGTAGTAACATTGCAGTAGATCGCCGAGAATTGAACGCGCTAAAACTATTATTTAGATATCTGGAGACAATATTTAACTGGCGGATTCTCTTTATATTCAAGGAGAGAATCTGGCTAGTAAAGACATTAGAATCATTAAATAAAGAAGAAATAGAAGGAATTCTTTTAGATGGTGGCGATAGAATAGTCCTAATTCCTAATTCTGCAGAGAAAAAATATAAGAAGCTGAATTCTCTAGCCAGGTTCTTAACAAATATACTAAAAGTCGACTTTGAGATAGACGGAAAAGTAACAGGTTCGCATATTGCTGCGCTGATCTGTGGTGGCGGTAGAGATTTACTTGATGATATTATTGCAGAAATAAGATTAAGGCTTCTTCATATTGAGAATGAAGAATTAGCTAAGTTAGGCATACTATTTTACATGAATAAACTGGAGAAGGAATCTGGTAGAGAGGATGAGAAAAAATTTGTTCAAAATATCATCGATATTCTGACTGAAAAAGGAATTAAATTAAATAAAATACGATACGAGCAAGAAAAAGAGCAAGAACAACCAAAAATATCTCTCTCAGGGTATCGCGATATTTTAAGGAGACTGGGACCTAAGAACTTATATTTGGGCTTGCTGTCCATGCTTATTGATAGGGAAATAGATCTTCATAGGTATGTGGAAATATTAGCCATGGTTCTATTAGGCGAATTTAGTTTCGCGGTATTTTCGGATTATAGTGCTGAATTCTTTAATGATTTATTTAAGAATTTGACAACAAGAAAGGTTTATGTCAAAGATATCGTTAGAATGTTAATCGAAGCCGAGAATTGCTGCCCTAGTGCGGTTAATATTAAGAGATTGCTAGGCCGATCCCTACGAAGAGTGGATATTCATAGGCAAGAAGAAGTATTTGAGGAGGAAATTCTTCGAATTATAGCAATGGATCCGGAGCGTTTTAAGAAACTATCTTTACTCGGATTTGCAATATATATCATAAACTACTTACCTGTAGAGCAGCATTATGAATTTTTTAAAGCAGTAGGGAGCTCAATTTTAGGTCGTATTTTATTCATAGATCCAAGCGAAATCATCTTTATGGCCCATGAAATTAAGTCCATAATGAAAGTTAGCATAAAGGGGATGCTTCCTGTTCTCTTGGGCTTCTGTATACTTGCACTTGAGAATGATCCTAAGATACTCTTTTTGTTATCTGAAGAGTTAGTAAAGAGGCAATTGTGTACATACAGGGAAATCTTTCAGACGCTAGTTGTAATGGACATAGAAAACGATGTGAGTTTGTATGTTACATCTATTAAAGCTCTCTCAGATCCTAATATTGCAAATCTTATGGACGAAATTCTAAGTTATTTGAATGTCTCTGCTAAGAGCATAATTGCGCTTCTGAAATGGGAATTAGATAAACCGTTAGATTATTCTCTTGTTCGGCTCCTAGATGATACTGCAAACCAGCTTGAGAGTATTGGTGTGCTTTCTTCAGCTCGTATTGCTAGAGATCTAATTCGATTAATCGACTTCGTTCTATCGGAAGTTCCTCCGAATTTAGATGAGCTACTAGTATACTATAGTCGGTTTGTAGAATCATCGATAATTATAGAGAACTTGCCAAAAAGAATTTTAGAATCTAGACTTCTAGTTCAAATACAGGATGAAATGAATAAGAAATATCAACAATTTTCAGAATTATGGAAGAATGAACTATGGAAGGAATATCTCGCATCCAAAAACCATTTATACATCGGAAAGAACAGCTATACTGTAGCTAATACATTAAATATCATAAGAAGACTGAAGGAAATGGGTTATACCGCTGTAATTCTTCTTGTTATTGATGGATTAAGATACGATAGCTTCCAAAAAGTCATCAAACCAAGATTAGAAAAACTTGGGTTTAAAGTACTAGATGAAACACCCGTAATTTCTCTATTACCGAGTATTACGCAGTATTCAAGGACTTCAATATTTAATGGAGCTCCTATTAATTTCATTAAGGAGTTAGGGACTCCAAAAATAGGGCTTCCATCAGAGATCTATCTGATAAAGAAACGTTTTAGGAACTCATACTACATAAATAAACCAGCATTGCACGACCTTGAGTTATGGTTACCTAGTTTTGATCCAAATAAGATTACATTCCTTGCTGTTGTAGTACAATCTTTAGAGAAGGTTCAGCATGGTGCTGTTGAAGGAACTGCTGCATATGTTCCTATCGAATTTGCTAATAGATTAACGAAAATAATAGAATTAATCGCAGAGAAATATAAAGAAGTTGGAAAGCGGGTATTACTGGCTGTAACAGCAGATCATGGTCTAATGAAAAACGTTGAAAAGGATATAGAGATAAATCTCACCAAAGATAAGAGATTATTAGAGCTAGGTCTCTCCACAGAAAAACCTGTTCCAATGTTGCATGATAGATATCTTTTATTACCATTCGTAAAGAGGAAAGAGGGATCCGAAGGTGAAGTGTATGAACCTATCGAAGAAGTTTCGGAGGAGAAAATAGCTAAAATATTCGAATCAGATGGTATAAATGTTTTCGTTGCACGTTGTGATCGGCTCAAAATTAAGTACGTCCATTTACCTGAGACGCCAGAGATAAGAAAGGACAGACCTTTGCTTAATCTTCCGGGGTCAGCAGTTTATATAGTTTTTCCAAAGGATAACATTCGTTTCATTAAAGAAGGGGATGAAAAAGCAAAGAGAAGAACTGTAATTCATGGAGCACTAGCCCCTGATGAAACAATAATTCCTCTTGCCTTCTTTGAATTTTAGATTGCTTTTGCAATTTTCAACTATTTTTTATAGTAGTTAAAAGTAATAATATCTTATTCTATCCGCGTTATGGTCTTAAAAATGTGGTGTTGAGAGAAGAGATCTTACGGCAGCTATAGGATTCTTATTCTGAATCGGAAATTCTCTAAGAAACATATACATGGTTAATATGAAGAACAAAGTCTGAAGAATATATGTTGCGATATACCAGTTTCCGAAAAGAACAAAGTAATCAAATGATGCATCTGTGAGAGGCCATAAGAGTGGATTGTAACTATGATGAAGAGCATCAAGGAAAACATGGCTTATGCTTCCTAATTCTATGCCCAATAGCCATTTAATATTGAATTTGAACTTGGAATCCCGCCAATTACCGTATAAAAATATTAGATATATCTTGTAAAGGAGTACTGAAACTAACGGGGCGAGAAAAAGCGATCCTATTATACTATGTAAAACGCGTCTGGCAGGATAGACGCCAATGAGGAATAATACGGGTATCTCAATATCTGGAAGGAAAGCTCCAAATGAAAGTGTCTCTATGCTTAATTTCCTCTTAGATGATCGATATATAAGATATGCAAGGGGATAATGGAATGGTGTCAGTACCAAAAAAAGACCCCCAAATGAAGTAACTTTAACCGAATCGGTTATTAGAAAAAATATATTATAATTCATATTTATAGATTCCTAAAATTCTATAAAGTTCTCTTCTGGCTCATTACAAATTGGACATTTAGCAGGTTTCTTTCCAAGGACAATATACCCGCATACTGGACATAGAAAAATTTTCTCAGATGCTTTAAGATCTTGGCCCTTTTTAACAAGCTCGAGTAAATATGAGAAAATATCCCTATGGATGCCTTCTGCGTTAGCTGTTTGTTTAAAAATAATATATGCTCCGGGATTACTTTTTATAGAGATGTCTGCAAATGTTTGATATAACTCAGTATTCTCATAATTTTCGTTTTTCAGACCTGTTTCAAGGTTTTCTTTGGTACTGTGTACCTCGATAGTTATGTCCTTAGCAAGATTCTTTATATCATCATCGGTTAGATTCCTTCCAAAGTACAATCTTCCAAAAGTCATCATGTGAATTCTCTCCGCCTCTGCTAATGCCCTAAAAACTCGGGCGATGTTCGGAAACCCCTCATCCTCCGCTTTTTTGGCAAACTCCAAGTAAGATAGATGCGCTTTTAATTCTCCTTTGATACTTGTAAGCAGAGCTTCTTTATCATTACTCACTTGTATCTGCCCCATTTAGTTCACCCCATAGTTCTCAAAGATTGTTTCTGCCAGTTTATTTATGAACGGAGAAGCGGTATTCTTAAGCTCATTAAGTAGTTTCTTAGCTCTATCGATATCTAACGATGTACCGCTTAAGAGATAGAATCTAATTGCCTTAATGATTTCAATATCATGAATTATTGGTGTATCACGAAACATCTTAGATATTTTTTCAATTCCAAAGGCTACTTTTCTAAGAATATTCTTCCTTACATTCTCTAAATCTATAAATAATGCTGTATTTCCTATTATCTCGAGAAGATCAACATAGTAATGAGCGAAATGATATTCATTGAACTTCCAGAAATCTTGCATACGTGGATTCGCTAGTTCTATAACGAGTTCGATAATATCTCTATAGAACTTATTTTTCTCTATTGCAAGCCTAGTTAAGATAGACAAAGATCCTGCTAATGCTACGTAATACATGTCACGCATAATTCTATTGGTTTTACCTAGCCCAAGGAACCATCTCGTTTTCTCAGCAATATATTTGATATATTGCTCTACTAGATCTTTCGCACTATCACGTTCTAGTTCTAAAAGAATTCTAAGAATTATATTGAACGCGAAGTATAAGTTTACAGCTTTATGCCTGTTTGTTGAATATAATCCCTTTTCAATAAGATCTTCACGATATTTTTTGAAGTTCTCAAAGAACATTTTAAGTAGCTTGGATCCATCACCGATCGTTAAGGTTTTCTCTATAAGACCCCATACTAGCGTAAATTGTAATACGTGAAAGTAGCTATGGGCTGATAATTTTCTTCCCTTATATGCCTGTTCAAAACGTGATTTAATCTTACCCATTAAGGAGAAAACTTCTTCTATACTTTTTGGTGCACCTGTTAGAATCTTTAATAATGTTCGCATTTCCAGAGCAAGAGCATAAAGGTAATCGGATTTACCTTTGAATTTCTTCTCTAAGTAATCAAGAAGTGGTTCGTATGGTAACGGATTTATTAGTATGGCATATGTCGTGTTAATGATATCATCGCTGGAGGCAAGTTTTTCGAAAATGTATGATTGATGTTGCAATAATAATTCTCTTCTTCTATTATAACTACCAATATCTAAGAACGCTTGCAATTCGGCCATTAGATACTCCCTAGCGAAAGTATCAGAGATTCTTTCGATAACATTTTTCACTTTAGATAGTTCTGGTGCTTCCACTTTTGGATCAAATGAATTTAGATTTAATGCCGCTTTTACATGCAGTATTCTTGCCAAATCTCCGTATTTATCATCATTAAATAAAGCTTCTGTCCTTGTGAAAACACCCCATAGATTTCCTTTATAGTAATCTTCAAGAATTTCCTGTATTGGAACACTTCTGGGAAAAATCTTTTTGAGCCTATCAAAAAAACCGGGTCTATATATCCTAGGCTTAACCTCCCTTAATCCTAAATATTCACCTTTGCTGGTATCTAAAATGCCTAAGATCGATTCCGCTAGTCTTTTTACAGATAGTATAGATGGTGGGCTACCAAAGATAATTTCATCAATAACCTCCTGAATATCTCTTCTAGCATCTTCGTTTAGTTGAATTGTCATCGAGTCGAGCTTGAATTTCTCATTTAATTCTTTAACAACATTTGCGCTGAGTTTTAATAAACGATCATCTTCCATATCACTAACTAATACTACACCATATTTTTCACCAAAAGAGAAGTATAAGTGATGATTTTCTAACTCAACATGCCTCAATCGCGTCTGAAAAACTTCGCCCATTACGTCACATACTGCCTTTATTAGATTGGAAAAGAGCATTTGATGTTGTCCGCTAACAATAGGTATTAACTCTCTGCTTATCAGAGGATTCCCGCTTTCATCGAGAATTAAATAGCCGATAATCATACAAGATCAGCTCCTTAAACTCTTTTTATATCTATGGTGATTTGCCAACTTAGATCTTGGATATTATTTTTTCCGTAGTTAAAGATTATAAATTCGTATTTAAAGATTACAATAACGAAAAGAAAAGTTAACTATTCGATATCTTTGTTAATACTCGTAATGTTATGTGCATTTGGTGATTAAATTTTTGTGGTAATTGAAAAATTTTTATTCACGATATTTTCTGAGAAATATAAAATTGACATATCCTTTAATATTTAATTT
>JAGGXM010000156.1 GCA_021163045.1 Thermoproteota archaeon
CTAATTATATCATAATTACCTAAATTTTATTTACGGTAATCATAATGTTCTTTCATGAAGACGAACAACAATCCCTAGAAAAAATCTATAATAAAGATGGTGCAGATCTGGTAATAATATATGGAAGAAGACGCCTTGGCAAAACAACCTTGGTTTTAAAATCTCTTGAGGGCAAAGATGGCGCATATCTTTACACTCCACGAGGAAATATCGAGGATATAGTAACCTATTATTTAAGTTCTCTTAGAAATCAGATTAATCTACAATTAGTCGGCAAGATAACGGAATTTAGGGAATTCCTAGAGTTATTAGGCGTAATAGCAAAAAATAGAAAGGTTTTAATTATTCTTGATGAATTTCAGAGAATTCATGAGGCAGACGAAAAAGCGATATCGCTCCTCCAAGATTATTGGGATCGTGTACTGAAGAGGACCCAAATAAAACTTATTCTAGTAGGATCGATTGTTGGGTTAATTGAAAAATTAGCTATAAAAGGAGATGCGCCTCTTTTTGGTAGAAAAACGCTTGAATTGAAAATAAGGCCTTTACCATTTTATCGAGTTCACAGATTTTGGAATATGCTAGACTTTGAAGAAAAAATTACTGCATATGGTATTTTTGGCGGTACACCAGCATATATCGATATGTTCAACAAAAAGTTATCACTATGGGAGAACGTCCTACAGTTAATAATACGTAAAGATAGTCCATTAAATAATGAACCTGACTCTCTCCTTTCAGCAGAAGTTCGTAGTTCTACAACATATATGGCAATTCTAAATAAGATTTCAGAAGGTAGAAGGGGCCTACCTTTAGGTAAAATAAAAGTAGGTAATGTTAATGTCATTCCCTATATTAGAACATTAGAAAAAATGGATATAATTGAGAGATTATATTCCCTCGGAGAGAAAAAAAGAGGGGCCCTCTATGTATTCAAAGATGAATTTTTTAGGTTTTGGTTTAGATTTATTAATAAGAATTATTGGCTTATCGAAATGGAACGATACAATCTTGTAATTGATGAAATCAAAAAGAATATAAATGAATATCTATCATTCACTAGTGAGAAGATTCTTAGAGAGCTTCTTATTCTATATTCTGGGAAAGTTTTGTTTGGGAAAAGAATACCAAAGTTCACGAAATTTGGACCTTTCTTCGAGAGAGGTGTCGAAGTTGATGCTCTAGGAGTAAATAAAGATATTATTGTAGTTGGCGAAATTAAATGGAAAAATGAAAAACTAGGATTAAAAGATATAAGTAAAGTAATTGAGAAAACAGAATACTTGGCAAAAAAGCTGAAAAGAAAAAAATATCTAACCATTATTGTAAGCAAAAGTGGCTTTAAACAGCATTACGAGGAAGAGAACATCCTTCTTATCGATCTTAATATGCTACAACAAGCATTTGGGCAGTAGAGAGAAAAGCGTTAAAAAAGAATAAGTTATAGGTTAAAATCCTCGAGCATAGCAACAGTCGAAAGGTTATCGTCTCATGGGAGAAGAAGCTAGTCATCTTGCTGAAGATCCAGAAAAACAGATGTAGATTAAAATTATACTGAAAACATTCCAATATTTATCTATAATCGGTGTTAGTGAGCATTTTTTTAATTAGCAAGAAAAATTGTAAAATCTAAGGAAAAATTAGAGATGGATTTAATTACAGGTTAGAAACCAATATTAATAGATCGAGAAAGAGCCCTCTTACCACGATATTCGGGTAAAATTATTGGTGCCTTTCTCTTCGGTGCAATCCCAGCCTCTTTTAGCTTTGTAACCCAATTATTAACATGTTTTAGTGTTAGCTTCCCAACTTTGGCCTTTTTAGCATGTTTTGCTGCGTTAATTCCCCCTCTTCTACCGAAGACATTTATATCAAGAAGGCTATTACCCATTAATCTATTTTTACCATGGACACCACCGGTGACTTCGCCTGCGGCAAAGAGCCCAGGTATAGGTTTCCCATCAGCATTTAGAGCTTGGGTATATTCGTTAATTTCAATTCCACCATTCATATAATGGAGTGTTGGGAATACTAACATTGGTTCTTTAGTGATATCTATATCAAATCTCTTAAATTGACGATACATAGCAGCTAGATATCTTTTAATTGTACCTTCTCCATGAATTATTTCGATCATAGGAGAATCTAACCATAAACCTCTTTGGCCTGTTACGGTAACAATTCCTTTGTTCCTACCATAGCATTCCCTGATAATAGCTGCGGCAACAACATCCCTTGGCTCTAACGGATAGATAAACTGTTCTCCATCAATATTTACAAGCTGAGCACCCAAACCTCTTACTTTCTCTGTAACTAATTGTCCTACAATTTGTTCCGGAAAAGCTGCCCCAGTAGGATGATATTGCACGGAATCCATATCTCTAAGGTGTGTTCCAACACGATATCCCATGACCAAACCATCTGCTGTGGCACCATAATGGTTTGTTGTTGGGAACTCTTGTATATGCAATCTTCCAAAACCACCAGTAGTAAGAACTGTGGCTTTAGCTCTAACGACGTAATACTGGTTGGTTTCAAGGTTGTATAAAACGGCTCCTGCAACTTGCCCACTTGTGTCCATGATGAGTTCAACTGCAGGAGAGAATTCTATAACCCGAATTTCTCTATTCAGAACTTCATCCATTAGAACACGCATAATTTCTAATCCCGTATAGTCTTTAGCTGCATGCATTCTTTTTCTCGAAGTACCACCACCATGTATCTCTATAAAGTTTCCATGTTCATCTTTGTCATACATTACTCCAAGCTCCTCATGCCATTTTATAATCAACGGTGCTTCTTTTACCAGTATTCTAACTAATTCTGGTTTATTAGCATAGTGTCCTCCACCAATAACATCTATAAAGTGGATTGGGGGGCTATCTTGAGGTCTATCTGCGGCCTGGATTCCCCCCTGTGCCATCTTGGTATTCGCATCTCCAAATCTTAACTTAGTTGCGATCAAAATATTCTCTGCCTTTATGCCCCTATAGTTTGTCCAAAGTGCAGCAGCGGCACCAGATCCACCCCCACCGATTATTAGGACATCGACATCATAATCAATATCCTCTAAATCGATGTCATTTGGGTCGATAAGCGGATAAGCTTCCAAAATATCGGCAACCTCATTTGGAACGTAATCTCCCTTATTAGGACCTAATTTTAGAGCACGCTTTCCTTCCGGCCTATAGTCTGGATGCCACTTTTCTAGAAGTTTTTCCTTCTCCTCGGGAGTAATTCTTTTAAAAACCTCTTTCAACCTACGCTCTCTCGTAGCTTCTACTTTCTCAATACTATCCCAAAATTCCTCAGGATAACCAGGATATCCCATCCTCATATCACCTCTTTACTCAATAACTCTCTGTTCATAGAGTTCTTTCCACTTTTCGGGGCCCATCTTAACTAGCTTTTCGAGTTCTTTATCGAATTTACCTTCTTCTATCTCTTTGAGTCTTTGTACCAAGTGTTGAGATTTTGGCGTTAGATATTTCCCATTAAGTCTTCTTACGAGCTGGAATAAATTATAGTGAATTATCTCCGCGGGACATCGGAGTGAGCAAATTCCACAGGCAATGCAGTCAAAGGAGAGTTCTGCAGCAGATTTTATATCACCACGAAGTATCATTTGTATCGCATCCATAACTTGTATCTCCTGTGGACAGACCTTAGTGCACGTATTGCATTGTACGCATCTTGTTACCTCTGGAAATAGCTTCACGATTGAGGAAAAATCGGCCTTAAGTTTCTCAATATCATATCCAGGTTTTTTAGCTGGTACAAATGGTAAAATTACGAGATACATGCCGTCCTTTACTGTTGTCTGACAAGCAAGACCGGTATACAATCTATAATCGTCTTTGAAACGATAAACAGTAGCACAAGCGCCGCAGAATCCAGCTCTGCAACCGACACCACGAACGAGTTTATACCCTGCATATTCCATAGCTTTGTGGATAGTTAAGCCCTCAGGAACTTTATATTCTTTGCCCATAATATAGATGCTAACCATCTTTACTTTAAGTTTTTTAACCGTTTTCTGAGCAGTCATTTAAAGAATCACCTCTAAATATTAACAGCTTGTAAAACCTCCTTTTCGAGTTTATCATCTAAACCAAAAGCTAGAGCTAAAAATTCGGTAAAATATAAAACAGGAATCTCACGACCGTGCAGTTCTTTTTTATTTGCTTTGATTCCAAATTCTAGATTAAAAGTACAAAGAGGACATACTGAAATGAGAAAATCTATATTCTCACGCATTATTGGCTTTAATAAATTCAAAATTCTATGTTTAACCAGCTCTCTATTTGTAACTACATTGTACGACCCACAACATTCGGTTCGTAATGGGTTTTCCACAGCCGTAGCTCCTGTGCTTTTAATAAGCTCTTCCAGTATCGTTGGTTCATTAGGGTCATCAATAGCAGTTTCCTTCGGCCGCACGAGTACGCAACCGTAGTATGGAGCGACCTTTATGTTGCTTAAATCCTTTTTTGTAAATTCAGCAATACGATCGAATCCTATGTCATCCTTTATTATTTGAAGGAGATGAACGACTTCGATTCCACCGTTATATTCTTCTGGGCTCATGAATTCATTAATAGTATCAAGATCTTCTGGATTGTGCTTTAAACGGTTGTTTACGCTAGCTAGAACACGATAGCACATTGAGCAAACTGTTACTAACTTGTTTGAATCTGCCTCGTCTAGTTGTTCCTGTGCACGAACAAGATCCCGCACGGCAGCAATATGATGAAATACGCTATCTTCGGCAAGTCCGGATACAGCACCACAGCAATTCCAGCGTTTTAGTTCAATTAATTCAATGCCTAAGGCCTTTGCAACAGCAACAGCAGTTTCTTCATATCTCTTAGCATAATTTTTTAGAGAACAACCAGGAAAATATAGATATTTCATTGGACTCTCACCCCGTTAATTTCCTCGAAGCAGCAATCAGAGCTATTTGGGGGAGTTCTTCTATTTTTTCGACCTTGTTGAGATCCAACTTGTATATTCCCTTTCGGAGAACAATTATTCTTAGAGCTTCCATTACTTTGGTTACATCTAGACCTCTTGGACAAATCACAGTGCAATTGAAGCATTCAGCACAGGCCCATATCATCTTTGTACTAAGGGCTTTCTCGTTATTCATCTGAACAAAATGTATCACTTGATTAGGCAGATAATCCATCTTATCGGCTATAGGACAACCTGCCGAGCATTTTCCACACTGATAACATAGATAAACATTTTCTCCGCTTATTTCAAATACTTTTTTGGGTAAAGAAAGTGTAATTTTAACAGTCATCGAATCTCACCAAATAATCTTTTTTCAATGATTTTAACTATTTTTTTAACAGATTTCATAATCTCATTATCCATATGTTCGGAAAAAGAAAAAGCTTCTAATACATTAATTCCAAAGAGCGAAATTTTTTTAGGGAATTCTTCAGGAATAGCGTTTTTGATGATATGAATCGCTGTTAGAAGATCTATGTCGTGTATATTTATTGGAATGTTCTCGGAGTGAATGTCGAGAATATTTTCAATAATCTTTATTTCCCCATGTGGTATCCGAGGATCCCGGATCGTATCTATAATGTAAACTTCGTTATATCCAACTAATTGCTCAGCGAAGCTAAGGTTACCGTCAGTACTTTCGATGAATTCAATATCTTTAGGTAAATTCCCAGAAAGGTTACTTTTTAAAATTCTTACAGCTAATATCCCTGCGCTATCATTACTGACTATTGGATTCCCTCTTCCAACAATTAAGGTTTTCATAGATTATCGCCTCACTACCTTTACTAAATTTCTGGAAGAATCATAGATTTCTATCCTAAGAGGAAGCCCTGAATCAAAACTATGTACAGAACACGATAAACATGGATCATATGCCCGAAAAGCCATTTCTATTCTATTTAGTAATGCATCCGAAATTTTATTTCCATTAATTAATTTACTCGCACTTTTTTTGATCTCAATGTTTATAGCAGGGTTATTCATTGTTGTTGGGATGATTATATTCCCTCCTGTTATAATCGCATTTTGATTGGCTTGATAGTGGTGTATTAAAAGGCCTCTTGGAGCCTCTACGGTTCCAACACCAATTCCAGTAAAATCACCTTCTAAATTAACAATATTTTCACTAGTGATATCCTCATCGTTAGATAATTCAAGAATTCTTTCGCTAGCATATAGCATTTCAATAAGTCTAGCCCAATGTGCCAGCATAGAATGGTGTGCAGGCTTTCCTGATACTTCATAAAAGCGCTTGTATGCTTCATTAGCTTTCTCGGTAGTTATTCCATCACAAGCATTTAACCGTCCCAGAGGGCCGACTCTGTAAATACCACTATCAACTCCGTCTACAAATCCTTTCCAACCAATATCCTTGAGATACGGGAATTTTGTAAATGTCCAAGGTTCCACTTTTTCAGCGATATGTTTTGTATATTCGCTAGATCTAAACTTTATTACCTCTTTGCCTTTTTGAGATACAATTCTAACATTACCATCATAGAAATTCAACTTATTATCCTTATCTACGAGTCCGCCATAATACGTCTCTAGATAATAAGTATCTCCGAAAAAGACATCTTCATATTTTTTAAGGATCTCATTCTCAAATTTATGTAACCAGCTTTCAGAGAATTTAATTAGATCCTTGGCCATTTCTTCAATTTCTCTTTGCTCATTTTCAGATATTTTCTTACTAACGCCACCTGGGATCACGCACGCTGGGTGAATAGATTTTCCGCCTACAATAGATTCTATTTTTGTAATCATTTTTCTTCGTTTAACAATTCCCTTAACAACTTCTGGATTTCGCTTAAATATTCCAATAATGTTACGTTCCGACTTTTTAGTATCCGGTGAAAGCAGAAAATCTGGGCCGGCCAAGAAATAGAAATGTAGTGTATGGCTATCTAAAATATGAGCACAATAGGCCATCTCTCTGATTTTCTTTGCTGTCTCGGTAGGCTCTCTTCCGAAAAGGCTATCGATTGCTTTTCCGGCAGCCATATGATGTGCCCAAGGGCATACACCACAAATTCTAGTTACAATTCCTGGGATTTCCTCTGCAGGTCTTCCCTTAATGAAACTCTCAAAGCCTTTAAATTCGAGAACTTGGAAGTAAGCTTCCTGAACCTTGCCTTCTTCATCCAGTAATATTAATATCCTAGCATCGCCTTCTAAGCGAGAAACGGGTTCAATTTTCAGTAATTTCATTCCATAACATCCTCCTGTTTCTTATTAAAGATTCCAGAGCCAAATGTAAATCTATGAAACGTTCCGATCGGGTCAACAATTTCTTCAATCAAGTTAACAATCTCCTCCTCAAGTTCTTTCTCTTTATCGATTTGTACAAGTGAAGCGATCGCAGAAATGAATTTAGCAGCAACATCATGTATATCTTGATTTGGACCTAGGCATCCACGACAGGGAATATTTGCTTTAATGCAGTTTGCATCACAGCCAGCTATTGAAATGGGTCCTAGACAAATAACACCTTGTGCAAGAAAACACAATTCAGGGTCTAGTTTGACTTCATGAATGCGTTTAAATTTTCTGATCACTATTTTTTCTGGCTTTTTACGGGGACAGATGTCACAAAGAGTTTTGAGGGGTTCTAGTGCAATACCTTTGTCAGGGACTGTGCCATTCTTTACAAAATCTATGATAATATTATAAAGCTTCTCTAGGACTCTCTCTCCAGGTGGACAGCCTGGAGCATAGATATCCACATCAATTAAATTCTTGAGTGGTAGGCACCAATTGGTCAGTTTTGGCAATGAAATATCGATATTACCCATTTTAATAGATTCTGTCGGCATTTTTCCATTACTATTTTCAGTTGTTATAGTCTTTTGATAGACTGTTTCCAGTAGATCTTTTTTCTCAAATAAATTTGCAAGGCTAAAAATTCCACCATAACAAGCGCAGGAACCAAGAGCCACGATGATCTTTGATTTTTCTCTGAGCAACTTTGCTAGTTTTACATGATCTTTATGTCGAATAGCACCTACAAAAATTCCAATATCTATCTCGTTTACTTGTTCTAAATCCTCAATTTTGAAATCTAAAGCTGTAGGCCAGAATACTATATCCGCATAGTTTGTAATGTCCAAAAGTTTTTCATTGAGATTAACGAGGGCAACATCACAACCGCCACATGAAGAACCAGGAGCTACTGCAATTTTTATTTTCTTCAAATTATTCACCTCGTTTGAAGTGGTCCTAGTTTTTTAATTTCTTCCACAAATTCTTTCATAACCTTCGCAAATTTTACGCCTTCAGTAGCAGAGATCCATTCTAATCTAATGCGTTTCGAATTAATACCGAGTTGTTCTAAGTACTTTCTCATAAGAGTAAATCTCTTGAGTGCTTTATAATTTCCAGAAATATAGTGACAATCATTAGGTGTGTGACAACCGCCAATGAATACGCCATCAGCGCCTTCTTTAAATGCCTTTAAAATAAATTGCATATCTACTTTACCCGAGCAGGGTACTAAGATAGGTATAACATTTGGTGGATATTCTAATCGACTAACTCCTGCAAGATCTGCGCCACTATATGCACACCATTTACATAAGAAGGCTACAATTTTAGGTTCGAAATTCTCGTTATCTCTGTTACTCATAGCTTTCTCACCTCAAAATGGCTTCGATCATAGAGTAAATCTGCTCGTCCTTTACATTTCTTAGTTGAATGGCTTCTGTTGGACATGCTGACGTACAGGAACCACAGCCCTCACATAGAATTTCATTTACCTGTGCTATCTTATCGACTACTTTAATTGCACCAAAAGGACATACAGTCTCACAGATTTTACATCCGCTACAGAGTTCTGGGTTCACCTCAGCTACAATAGGCTCATGATAGATCTCTACCTTAGATAATAATTCAATTGCCTTAGCTGCCGTTGCACTTGCTTGGGAAACAGTTTCAGATATATCCTTTGGTCCCTGACAAGCTCCGCAGACGAAGATTCCATTTGTGGATGTTTCTACAGGTCGCAATTTTGGATGAACTTCCTTGAAGAAGCCCCAGGAGTCTACGGGAATTTTTGCAATATTAGCAACGTCTCTATTTCCTTTTTTAGCTATCATGCCCATGGCTAATACTACTAGATCTACAGATAAATTGAGTTTTTCGCCTGTAAGTGTATCTGAGGCCTGCAAAATTAATTTTCCATTTTCTTCGTAAATCCTTGAAACACGGCCTCGGATATACACTACACCATATTCTTCTTGCACTCTTTTTATGAATTCTTCATAGCCTTTTCCAGCAGCTCTGATATCAATATAGAAAACATATGCGGTTCCATCGGGAACTAAGTGCTTATACATTAACGCATGTTTTGCGGTATACATACAGCAAATCTTAGAACAATATTCTAGATGATTCACATCCCGAGAACCCACGCATTGGATAAAAGCAACAGATTTGGGAATTTTTCCATCACTAGGCCTTCGAATTTCTCCTCCAGTTGGCCCTGTCGAAGATACTAGCCTTTCATATTGGAGTGAATCAATTACATCAATATATTTTCCATATCCGTATTCGCCTATATTTTCCTTTGGATAAATATCATATCCTGTAGCGATAATAATTGCACCAACCTCTTCCTCAAAAATCTCCTCAGAATCATCATAATTTATTGCATTAGCCTCGCATGCTTCAGCACACTCGCCGCAGATTATAGGATTCAAACCTAAACAGGTTTGTGGATCTATTACATATGATGCTGGTACTGCCTGAGGGAATGGAATATATATTGCTTTTCGCTCTTTAAGATTTCTGTCAAATTCGCTGGGAACAGAGACAGGGCATACCTTCTCGCAATCACCACATAAGATGCATTTTTCTGGATCGACGTATCTAGGTTTCTTACGTATAGTTACCTTGAAATTGCCTACAAAACCTTCTATTTTTACAACCTCGGAGAGCGTATAAAGCCTAATATTCGGATGTCTAGCTACGGCAACCATTTTTGGTGTTAAAATGCACTGAGCACAATCTAATGTTGGAAAGGTCTCTGCTAGCTGGGCCATTCTACCGCCAATGGTTGGCAATTTCTCGACTAAAATAACATCATATCCAGCATCAGCGACATCAAGGGCAGCTTGAATCCCAGCAATTCCGCCACCAATTATTAGGCATTTTCGTTTAACACTCATTTTGATAGGTTCGAGAGGGGCATTCCTAATAACTTTTTCTACAGTGCTAAAAGTAATTTTTATTGCCTTTTCAGTCGCTTTTTCCATGTCACTATGAACCCAGGAGCATTGTTCCCTAATATTTGCAATTTCGCATTTATACCAGTTTAATCCAGCTTCATTACTTACTTTTCTAAAAGTCTCTTCGTGCATACTTGGTGTACAAGCAGCTATGACAACAGATGTTAGTCTATGTTCTTTTATTGCCTTTTTTATCAAAGCTTGACCGGGTTCTGAACACATATATTTATAATCCGTTGCGTACACGACACTAGGATGCTTAGAAATAGCCTCAACAACTTTTTTAACATCCACTGTTGCAGCTATATTTCTACCACAATGGCAGACGAAAACACCAACTCTTTCTTTCGGCAATTTATCTTTCACCCCAAGTATGGCGAATTAGCAAAAAAAGGTATCTCATTACCTATCTCTGAAAATTTGTTCAAGTAATCAATATTTGCCTCGAAACTCTTTCTAAACATGCTTATACCATGTAGGATATATTTAAAATTCATATATACAGAAACTCTCATGTTATATATATTTAAATTAAAATATTTTCAGAATATAGTTAAGAAAGAGTGAAATGTTCATACTTGAAGTTTTTTAATAAAAAAACAAAAATATAGTAAAGAAAATCTAAAAAATGTGTTCGTAATCAACTTTTGAGATGCTGAGAAAGTATATTTCCTAATTTATTAATTCCTCTAGAAATTTCCTTCTCATTAAGGAAGCTGAAACTTAAGCGCATTGTATTTCTTTTCGGCTTTTTGAGTCTCTCAATGCAATTGGTTTCTGGATTGAAAACATAACCAAATTCGGGTAATGGATAAAAAGCTTCACCTGGAACATAACTTAGGTCATTTTTAAGTGCTACTTTCTCCAAGAACTGTCTAGCATTAAATGATTTATTATCAGATTCCCACCAGATAAAGAAACCTCCAGAGGGATAGGATCGCCATCCCGGTGGGAATGAGGCATCTATTGCCGCTTCCATAGCATTACATCTTCTCCTGTAGCCGTCAACGACAATACTTATTACATTATCAAAGTATTTTTCGTAATATTTCTTTAGGAGAACTTGATTAATAATAGGCGAAGTTAGGTCAATATAGCCCTTTGATTTAAGGAAATCATGGAGAATATCGTCAGGTAAAACCGTATAGCCGATCCTAAATACTGCGGCTTCCTTGGATGAAGTCCTTATATGAACAACCCATTTGTTCTCCTTATCTAAGGACTTAATGGGCGGCAACTTTTGTTGAAATTGTATCTCCCTGTATGCAGCGTCTTCAATAAGAAGAATTTTATGTTTTTCTGCAATTTCGTATAATGCTTTTCTTCTATTCATAGGTATTGTCGTTCCTTTTGGATTATCCGAATCGGGAATTACGTATATCATATCGGGGATTTTTTTGAAACGTTTTTTGGCTTTTTCGATTGCAGCATTCACATATTCTGGTATTGCCCCCTTATCATCAGTAGGCACAGTAATAATTCGCGCACCAAAACGCATCATCGGACCTACAAATCCGAGATATACTGGTTCTGTAGTAATAATAATATCACCAGGATCGATCAGAATATCCCCGAGAATGAAAAGCGCCTGTTGGGATCCTGTTGTAATGACTACTTTATCTTTAGCTTCCTTGAGATTCTTTGGTAAGGGAATACCATCATTAATTAGCCTTTTGGCAAGAAGTTCTCTAAGTGGTGGCCATCCTGCTGTAACGCCATAATTATAACAAGATAGAACAGCACTTTTTTTACTTGAATTTATTTGCTCTAGTTGTTCGGCACCTATTTCTTCAAGGATCTTGGCAAATGTTTCTAAAGGTAAAATACCTGGTTTTCCTCCAGCAAAATAATATTTTACATTATACCTAAGTAGTCGTCGGATCTCGGATTCAGGAATTATATCAGTCCATGCAGAAAGTTCATATCCTGTACCGTTGGGGGCTCTTCCCATAATAGTCACATCAGAAAAATTATTGCATTACACTTGTGTAGAAAATCTCGTATATAGGATGCTTGTATATGTAATCACATAGGTTTAAAAGGACTATTTACAATAATTGTTATCCTAGCTATTATGGCCGATAAAGTCGTTTCAGCAGAGCGTTTACTATATATATTAGAAAATTTTCATCGTAAGAAACTTTTCCATAAGTTTTTCTAATTTTATCTTTAATAAATATTCTTAACGAATTTTCAGTTATTATATTCGGTTTGAAAGAAGCAATTTCATCGATGTATTTATGCACTAGAATTACTGAAAGAGCAATAGTGTTTATATGGATAAAATTTTTTTTCTTCACATTCTTAAGCCATAAGTCTAAGCTTTTAATTACAATTTTTGCCTCGTTTTCTACAATAGCAAACTTTTGTATGTTATCAGAGATAATCTCCTTAAGTCTTGCAAAATCCAGAATATCTATATCCTTCTTTTCTATGGCTCCTTTAACTAATTTAAACACGGTATACGCTAATATAGAAAAAATGCTTAGATTCTCCAAAACTTCATCGAAATTTTTGTTTGCAAGAAATCCTTTAAGGTTATTTTTAAGAAAGTTAGACCCATATAAACTCATCTGGATAATATATGTTGGAAGTAAATAGAGCGAGATGATTCTCAAGCTCATTTTGGAGCTATTTAAAAGAGGAAGTAGGTGAGGGGTCAGGGATAATTCTCTTTTTAACATATTTTCCGGGATGTAACTTAAAAAAGAATAATAAACCTTCTCATTCGCTGGCAAGTCATTTCTATAGGTTATTTCTCTCAGTGAAGCCAATATATAGATCAATAGGTGCATATTTGCATTCGTAGACAACATTACTAGCAACTTAAGAAATTTTTCATAATTTTCGGCAGAAACTATTCCAGAATAACTTAAAAGAGCATGACCAAGCGTTTTTGCTTCAAGAACATAAAGCGAGTCAACAATGAGTATTTCTTTTTTTGTTGGGCAAAAATTAGAAAAAATCCATGTAAGAAAGTCTTTTTTCCTGTTAGAGTTCATTTTACAGGGCGGTGATATAATTCTTAGTATTAAACCTATCAAGGATATTATTGTCTTTATATCATCTCTAAATCTACTAAGGATTCTTTTCCAAATTTTGTTAATATAGCCTTCTATCAATGAATATGAACTCACTAGACCAAGCAATTCTTCAATAATATCAAGTATTTCCCATGCTTCGCTGGGGAATAAATCCATTCCTAACCTTATTTTCAGACATCCTAATAGCACAACATACCATCTTCCCCAGGTTTCTTTGACATTAATTTTTTCTGAAAGAAGGCGTTTTAGGCCAATATAACTCGCAGCAGAATAGGGAGTTAGTTTTTGGATGACATTTTCGTAGCTAAAGTCGTTTTTTAAAGCTAGCTTTAAAAATTCGATTTCAAGAGACGGTTCATAATTTCCAAGATGTTTAGGAACAAACTCGATAGTGTATTGCGGATCCAATTGATCTAAGTGGAGGAAGGTCTTAAGAGCGATTATTGTATTTTTTAAGCGTTTTCCTGAAAAGAGTTGTGCCAGCTTTTTGGAATTATATAAGAGCAAATTTTCTATGCAGGCATGCTCAGAGCGCAGTTTTCGAACACGTTCTCTAATTTGATTCCTTCTTTTCCTAATTATCCAAGCTAAAGCAGAAATTGCTATGAATTTTTTAGCTCTATTTGAAAAATAATTAATTTGGGAATTATTTACTTTTCCGGCACTTAATGCTGCCAATCCTAAAAAGCCTATACTCTTCCAGTCAAATACAGATGCTAAATATCTACGAACTAACAGTGATATGTATGGTGCCGAAAATGCCATGATTCAACTCTCAAGATAATTGGTTTCATCTAAAGTATATACTGGATATCTTCTATAATAATTAACTCTAAGAGGGATGTATTAAAACTGTTCAAAATGTAAAACCTTTGATATTGGAAGGCGTCTCGGTGGAGATGGTTTCTCTAAGGGCTTTCCTACAGGTAATATTGCAATAGGTCTACAATATTCTGGAGCATTAAGAATTCTCATTACAGCATCATCATTAAAAGCACCAATCCAAACGGAGCCGTACCCTAGTGCATGTATCGCAAGAAGCATATTTTGTGTGGCAGCAGCGGCATCCAATAAGCAGTAAAAATCGGATCCCCGAGAACCGTATCTCGAAGCAGATCTTCTCATATTAGCAAATACAACAATGCAAACCGGGGCCTCTGCGATAAAATCCTGATTATATGCGGCTTTTGCCAACTTTTGTCTTAATTTTTTATCTCTTACAATAACAAACTCCCATGCTTGCATGTTACCCGCACTAGGAGCCCAGATTCCTGCTTCTAATATTTTATTAATATCATCATCGCTAATAGGATCATTCGAAAAAGATCTAATACTTCTCCTACCTTTAATGCATTCGAATATATCCATAAATAAAACGCTCCTATTATGCATAATCGTAATATTTATAGCAAAAATATAAAGAAGCTTATGTAGTTATTAAATTATTAGTGAAAATTAAGAAAACTAGAAATAATGATGATAGCGCTCCTCTGATGAAAAAGATGATGTAGCTGACCTCATCTGATACAATTCTATTGAACAAAAGTAAAGAAGAGATCGAGGTAGAAATATTCGGAAATTTCCGGAAAAAACTATGGTGAAACAATAATGCAAATAAAACGCCTATTGGAGCTCCTTAAAATAAGCAAATTTGATAAAATTTTCTTGTTCTACGAGTTTCTAGCTCTAATTATATATCTAGCATATACAACACCCATTACTAGTATACTTCTTTTCTGGCCTCTTGGTTTCTGGTTAGTTTCGAAACCTAGCGATTGGTTGGCAGAAGGTGTAAATGGTTTCGCTTATCATTTTACATTATCAGAGTACTTAGTAGGTTTGCTTACTAGCTTAACTGCTATATCTGCAGAACTAGCGATAACGATATTCTCTATTTATATTTCTTTCATTACTGGAAGTACTGAAATTATAACCATCGCAGTTTTATCATTAACTTTCTCTATGAACTTCAATCTGCTTTTACTCGGTATTATCACTAGAAAGACGGGTAAGAAAATTTTAATAGTTCCTGAGGAGGTTTTAGCAAGAGAGATTGAGGTTATTAGCTGGACTGTTTTTACGATATTTTTATTGGTATTTCTAAATCTGCTTAATTTCTTTACTATTGGCGCAGAGTCCAAACGTCCGATATTATTGCCTCAATTTGGTGGAGTAATTCTCATAATAACTTATTTTACTTACTTCTTTTATATGAGTAAATATATTAAAACCACACATTTTGAGCGAATAAAATCGGATCTCACACTAAATGAATCTATAGTTATTACATTGATAGGAGCGTTCTCAGTAACACTTGGAGGAGAGTTTATTTCAGATGGCATACTAGGGATCTTAGATAATTTTAGAAGTATAATTTCTACAATCGGTGATCCAGTAATAATAGTATCCATAATCGTTGGGATAGCTGGAGCTGCATATGATATAGCAATGAACTATATATTAACCTCAAGAGGACAAATAATCGCAAGTCTGGGGAATCTCGTTGGTTCAAATATCCAAATTATAACGCTGATTTTTGGAATTATCGCGTTGTTAGTTCCCGTAACCACAAATCTAAATGTGTTATATTTGTTATTTCTCGACGGATTATCCTTATGGTTTATTCGGCAACTAGTCTTTGATGACCGAACACTAGATGCCTATGAAGGGGAAATGTTAGCAACACTTGTAGCATTTGGTCTAATTTTATCGTTGTTCTTGTAGTATCAAAATTATGGGCTAATGTTAAATAGAGATGAAAAGAAATATTATATTGGTGCTTATTATGAAGTACTCAATTCTAGTTTTCTTTAAATTTAAAGAATTAACGAAGGAACAAGAAGAAAGAGCAAAAAGTGAATGGGAAAAAATGGTAAAAGAAATGCCTCCAGAAGTTAAGATGATCAGTGTTAATGATCATGCGTGGGGAACAACGTATAATGGCTTTATGATACTTGAAGCTGATAACTTTGATGCATACGTTAAGTTTTGGAAGTGGTTTAAAGATAAAGTTCGTTGGTATGTTGACCATACGCAGACAGTAATCGGACTTAAAAGAGAATAGATACTTCCACTTTTTTATTACCTTTTTTAATACTAAAATAAGAATTCTATCAAAATGTGATTAACTATGTTTGACATTACGTCTGCCCTTAATTTTGTAGATAGACATGGGGATTTCCTTAATAAGGAGGCAATAAAAAAAATCCGAAATAAGCCTTTTGATATGTTTGGGGTTGCTTTTTATTTACTTTACGATCAGAACGATGATGGAGGTTTTCCGATATTTAGAATACAAAATGCACCAAGTTCTATTTTTGAAACATGTTCGAGGTTGAGTGTTTTAATCGATTTTGAACTGACAAAAGGACTTGCTGTTAAAAATGCTGTTAATTTTCTGCTGAGAAAACAGAAAGAAGAAGGCTTTTGGGAAGAACCTGAAAATTTACCAGAAGAAGTACCCGATTGGTTACGTCCAGGTAAAATAGAAACACGAATTTTTGAAACTGTAAACGTCCTAGATGTGCTTCTCAGCCTAAATTCTATACCACAAGAGAAATTAAAGCTGGGGTTGGCTTTTCTCAGGAAAAATCTACAGGATAATAACTTGTTAAAAGGATTTGTACACTCTTCTTTCATATTAGTGTCGATTTTATGCAAAATAAATGATGATGAAAACGCTCTAAAGGTCTTTCATTCTCTTACCAATAAGCTATTAGAACTAGATATAGACACTCTCATCTGGGCGATTAATTGTTTCATTAAATGCCAGTTTTTACGAGAGAGCACTGTAATTAAACAATTGATTGAAAAAATCTCTTCAATGCAACAAAATGATGGTGGTCTCCCAGGGGAAAATATGAAACAAAGAGCGAACTTAACGATGGATTTCTTATTTTTACTTAAAAATTGGGGGAATCTTAAATTCTATCGTAAAAAAATAATAATGGATTAGAATATTGTATCCCTGTGGTCCGGTTTGCTTTTCTTCCTTTTTCTTGTTGCTTTTTTACCAAGTTTTTTACAATTTTCTTTAATGGTATTTAAGACGCTCATGAGTTCGTCTTTCATATAAGCAATTTCTGAATTTATCGGAGCTTTTTCAATGACTTTTATTGCGATTTCGACTTCTTTACAGGGATCCTGGCTTTCATAGCGTAGATATCGAGTTAAATAAAAAAATTCTTCATGCAATTTAAATTCAAAGTCATCTAACATGGCTTTTCTTACATTTTCTATTAATTGAAGTATTTCAGCTTGACTTACTGTCACTTATAGACACCTTACTAAATTTCTAATTTTTTAGTGATTTAACTGTATTTTTATCAATTGTACAAAAATTACCTCTTCCAAGATAATAAACATGTTTATCCCCTGTTATATCGAGAATTCCCTTTGAAAGAAGAAGATTGTCTCTAACCCACGCGTGTACAATTTCTCCAACGAAAAATACGTGATCTCCTACTTTAACATCTTTTGTTACTTTGCATTCTAAAATAACAATACTTTCCTCAACAAGCGGGGCCTTTATAACTTTTCCCCGCATTTTCCTTATTTTAAATTTCTCGAATTTATCTACGTTTGCCCCGGAAACCAAACCGCATTTCCACACGAGCTCATATAGTCGAAATGGCAGAAAGTTTACACCAAATTCTCCAGTTTCTTTAATTAGTTTGTAGGTATATCTATCTGGAGCTATAGAGACTCCATAGAGTGGCGGTATACCTGATAAATGCGTATGCCAAGTAGCGGCCATTAAATTTCCATTCTCAAAATCACCGGAGGAAATTAAAGGTGTCACTTTTGGATATCCTAATCTCACAATTACATCCTTATCTCTTACTGATCTAAACATAATGTACCACCAAAAGTAATTAAAAAATTGAATTTAGAAAGTTATCTTTTCCTAATTATTAGATATGCAATGACTATAGCAGCAACAATTATACCGCCGATCATTGCTATAGGTAATGCAGAAACCGAACCTAAATTTATAGATTCGGACCAAGTTATTGCTTCATCGTTTGGGCGATCATTATCGTTATCTATGGCCTTGAATTTTATGTAAAGTGATTTCCCATGCCAGAGCGGATTTATACTAATTGAGGCAATATATTTTCCCGTATTTGGATCGAGTACCATTGTTATTTTTCCATCATATGAATAGTCGCTTATAGTTGGGTTCCCCAAGCGATAGTATAAAATTACGGTTTTAATTCCGCTCGGATCCTCTACAGTTACTTCAATGCTTACCGAAAAGAATGCTATAAGCGATTTCTGTGGCATATTAAATGTTATATCTGGGCCATCCGAATCATCATCAATTATAGTTACTTCTGTACTATTGTCGATCTTCAGAAACATATCTTCTTGAGTGTAGACAGCGAAGGCTCTTATCTTATACGTACCAATACTATACGGCCTAAGTTTAAAAGTGATGGCTACTGATTCGTTCGCCTCAAGAGAATCTATGTGGTAGTATCTACTGCTGTTAACAAGAATAACTCCTTCGGGTAAAGTGATGTTTACGCTAATATCCTCAATTGTCGTATTACCTTTGTTCGTCACATTGACTTGAGCAAAGAAGCTTTCTGAATCAAGAACTTCATTTTCTGATGAGACCGCTAATCTCAACGGAATTGCTACTACTCCATCTAATAACGGCTTTGATGCTACTAAGGAGTAGATTTCACCACCCATTGCATCGATCGAGGCATCAGACTCTTTGTTATAAACATCTAGGATATAGATTCCCGAAGCGGGCGCATAATTAATATATATATGCTCTACGTTATCTACTGCAGAATCTGATACTTTGTATAAAGTTCCATTTGGTAAATATATTCTTAATGAAAGATCACTTAATTTATAGAAGTTAGCACTACCCGCGAATATTGCTGCAGAACTAGAAGATGTGCGTCTATTCCATACTAAAGTTATTCTTAGTTTATCACCTTCATTTAAGTTAATACTGTAATAATCGTGAGCGTCGCTTTCAAGCTTATTTTGTCGTAAGTAATTCCTTTGATTCCAAGCATTAGCTAAGTTTATGTACCCCCACCCAGTTTCATTATCAGCACCCAGGTATCCCCAATCATCAGCAGAATTTATTAGTAATGCCTTCATTAGTGAGGAAATTTCATATGAAATATTTTCAATAAGATATGGATAGATAAGCGCAGCAGCACCGGATACGACAGGTGTAGCGAAACTTGTCCCATATTCATTGGCGAATCCTCCATCCTTCGTGGTGGTATAAATTGCATATCCTGGTGCTGTTATATCAGGCTTAATTCTACCATCTTGAGTTGGTCCTGTACAGCTAAATCCGGCGAGGGAGTCATCACTTCTTACCTCGGTATTTTGGTCATTCATAGCACCGACAGTTATTACATTAAAAGCATCCCCTGGAACATTAATACGATTATCTTCAGGATTCCCAGGTGGATAATTACCTGCCGCGGTTACCCATATTACATCGTAATAATCTGTAACAGCATCTACAAAACGAGTCATCGTAGTATTTCCATCGTAGGGGGATTCATTATCCCCCAGGCTTGTGTTAATGATTTCTGCTGTATCATTTGCCTCTGTTATAGCCCACTCTGCAGCAGCCATAATCCAGCTTTCGTAACCGTTACCATCAGCGTTCATGCATTTAGCGTTTATTATGTTCGCACCATAAGCAATGCCTCTATAGGTGTCGCTTTGGCTAGCAATGACGCCAGCTACTGCAGTTCCGTGGCCATTTAAATCAGACGCATTAGCATCGTCAGAGAAATTCCTATAATCGATAACTTTCCCAGCAAGAGCAGGATGTTCCATGTATACTCCAGTATCTAAAACAGCAACTTCGATTCCTGCAACACTATCGTTGAGATAATTACTACCGGTATAACCCTCATTCCACCAAATATCTGCGTGAATTGCCTTTGCTGCAATATTTAATTGAATCCGAAAGATATGATCTAAAGATATTCTTTTAACGATATGCAGTTGCGCAAGATCGTCTAATTGATCCGGCCAAACTAATGCTGAAACTGCACCAATTGTGTAAAGCCTATAGCCAAAGATTCCATCGCCTGA
>JAGGXM010000072.1 GCA_021163045.1 Thermoproteota archaeon
CCGTAAACTGATAAATATCAAGAGCAGAATCGTTCTCTGCATAAGATGCATTTTCTGATTAATTTGATGAGACAATCTATTAAATGAACTTAAAGTCGGTATTGGTATGACGAGAATAAAGTTGATATCAAGATAGTACTAAAATTTTAAATTTTTTAAATTGTTATCGATGATAATATTATAACTAAAACCATGGTGAAATGGAAAATGTTAACTTCGAAGGAAATATCAGCGATATCCATCTTCACAGCATTATCCGTGGTCATTACCTTCGCTAATTTAGAATACCCGTTTCCTCCAATAGCGTTTCTTAAATTTGATCTTAGTGAAGTACCCATATTTATCTTAGCATTATTATATGGGCCGATATCTACATTTATTTCAGCTGTTGCAGTTGGCCTTGTAATTGTCGCAAGAGGGGATCCCGTAGGTGCTTTTTTCAAGATTCTTTCTATAGTCTCTACAGCAGTACCTGTAGCGTATTTTGCTTTTAGTGGTATGCCTAAAATAAAAGAAAAGAAGTATTTATTTGGCTGGTTAGCTGGCATCTTAAGTTCTTTTATCAGAGCAATTGTCATGACCGTAGGAAATTACATATTAATACCGATATTGTATTTTCCACCAGGAGTGGCAGCATTAGCAGAATTACTCGGATTAGATTTGTATACATTTCTGTTTCTAATTGGGCTTTTTAACATACTGCAGGGTTTACTAAATTTCGTTCCTGCATTTCTAATCATGCTTAAATTGCCGCCGGAGTGGAAACCAGATTGGATGATGGAATAGAACTTAAGGATATCGAGTTTAAATATCGCGGGAAAGGGACATATGCTCTCAGGAAAATCAATTTATCCATCTCTGCTAAATCATTCTACTTATTGATTGGTCCATCTGGCTGTGGCAAATCAACCTTACTACGTGTTATTAATGGCTTGATTCCAAATTACTATCATGGAAACTTTTCTGGTAAGATCTATCTCTTTGGCAAAGACATAACGGGATTTTCGGTACGCGAGAGAACACGAGAAGGAATTTCTACGGTATTGCAATTTCCAGAAGATCAGGTTTTAGCAAGGAAGGTCTGGAGAAACGTTGCTTTTGGTCCTGCTAATTTTGGCTTAGCTAGAGAGGAGATCATAAGAAGAGCAAAATGGGCGTTAAAACAGGTTGATATGATACAATATTGGGACCACGATATTATGAAACTTAGTTCGGGACAGAAGCAAAAGATAATACTAGCATCAGCTTTAGCCATGAAACCTAAGCTCTTATTATTAGATGAACCCACATCCCAAATGGATCCTGTTAGTGCTGAGAATTTTGCTTTTCTATTAAAGGAGATTAATGAATCTCTTGGGGTTACAATACTCTTAGTTGAACATCGATTTGATGAATTTTACAAAATTGCACATCAGGTTATTTTAATGAACAACGGAAATATTGTAAAAATAGACTCGCCTTTGAGAATTTTTTATACAGATCTTCCAAGAAAACTTGGTGTTGGAGAACCAAAGATCTTCAGCTTAATAAAGGTATTAAAAAAGGATCGTGTCTTTAAAAGCTTCGAGGAATTGGAAAAGAAAATTCTCTTGGAATTACAAGACATAGAATCACTACCTAAGAAAAATCTGGCTAATATGAGGGATGTCAATAAGAGAAAAAATCCAGTACTTTCTCTGAGAGGGATTCGGTATAAATACAAAGGAAATAAAGATTACACACTAAAGGATATAAACTTAGATTTCTATGAAGGAGAATTTGTTGCTATTGTGGGAAAAAATGGTTCAGGAAAAACGACATTAGCTAAAATAGCAGCAGGAATTATTAAACCAAAATCAGGAGTAGTATCATTTAAGGGAAAGCCCCTTATAAATTCTAAAAAATTATTTGGAAGAAGGATAATATATTGCCCCCAGAATCCTGAACTTATGTTATTTAATCAAACAGTCTATGATGAAATCGCATTTGGGCTTAAGAATCTCGGATTTAGCCGAGATATCGTACATAAAAAAGTTAATAAAATTATGAGATTTTTTGGTTTAAGTAATCTCAAAGATAGTTATCCATTATCACTTTCTGGTGGCGAAAAACTAAGAGTTGCAATCGCATCGCTTCTAGTTCTCGAACCGGATATTATGATTTTAGATGAACCAACAAGAGGTCTCGATTGGTCGATAAAATTAGATCTTGTACGATATCTTAGAGAATATCTTAAAACCTCTGGGAGCTCTATAGTACTTATATCTCACGATGTCGAATTATTAGTCGAAGTAGATCTTGATAGAGTTGTTCTCATTGATGATGGGAAAATAATTATGGATTCTCATAAAGAGCAGATATTTACACAACCAAATATTAAATCATACGGAATAAAACCACCAGTTATTTCCACACTACTTCAAAAGATGGATTTAGAAAACATCGTAGGGCTCAATGAATTTGCTTCTCTATTTGGAGGTAAAAAAGCATGGCAATAAACTCCTATTTTATCTACGAGGAAAAAGATACTTTTTGGCATCGAATGAATGTTGGCATAAAAATTCTACTAGTATTAATTTCTATTATATCCATATGGTTTAATCTTAAAATACTTCTCTTTACGTTGATTCTATTTACCTTTATCTTGATAACTGGGGCCTCTCTATCGAGGTTTATCTCAATTATTAAGAGTATGTTGCCATTTTTGGTAATAATTTTTCTTTTGAATTCGTATTTTTATTCCGTCCTTTACACGGATGAGATATATATCCTGTATCCTTATTTAACTTATTACGGGGTATATCTTGCAGGTATTACTGTTCTGAGACTTCTAGTAATGATATTAGTATTAGATTTCTTTTTTATAACAACAAGCCCGGAGGATCTAGAGGACTTCCTATTGAAGATAAGGCTTCCACATTCCATCGTTCTAGCAATAACACTTATGTTTAATTTTATTCCCACGATCTACGAAGAAATAAGTAGAATAAAAGATGCACAGATGATGCGAGGTATATATAATCTTTCATTTTTAAAGCGGTTAAAATTACAGGTTTATTCAATAGTGCTTCCAATGATATTAAGCGCATTGAACAGGGCTGGACGTATAGCTGAAGCTCTAGAATTGAGTGGCGCGCCCTCAGCAGAAAGAGTTATTTTAACTTATAAGGGAATAAAGCTATCAGATGTACTGATAACAATTTTTATAATCCTGATTATAATATCTCTGGCTTTTTTTAATTATGCAACTGATAACATGCTTATATTATTATATTAGTGCTATGCTGTAAAGGTTCAACGCCAATATATTCGGATACATTTTCTATTTAGCAAAAATTAACTAGATAATATTGAATAACTGCAATTTTCTTGTGACGAGAACTTTTATCATCCAGATCTTTTATGCAATCGTGAAGCGTTTTATATGTGGTTAAGAATTAGGTCATCTAAATCATTAAAGAATCTCTAAAATAGCTGATATTTGTTTTTAACTTTTTTAGAATCGAGTATGTATTAACTTAAATATCAATAAAGTGTTTATTACTTTTAATATAATTTGACATATTACCTTATGACCATATTGCCTCAAAATATATGGGAGGAAGGACTTAAAATGAGCGAATTACTTAAAGGAGAAAAAATTCTAGATAAAAGATCCCCGCATCTACTATCTTTCTGGCCATATTATCTGTTCTTCTTGTATTACATAATTGTAAACTCATTAATATTGTTCGCACTAGACGATATCGTTGCATGGGTTGAAGGGTCTCTTATCAGCGTAATCGGCGATATTGGAACAACAATAGTATTGCTAGTGCTCTGGTGGGCTATAATAATAATCCCAGCTATTATATTTGCAATTTTAAAAATATCATTTAGATGGATGATCTTCTACTTTCTTCTTGCAGTCATAGGAACGTATGCAATAGCTCGTTTAGGAGCAACCATCGAACAGTTACTTTATGTTACAGTAGGTATTTCTGTTGTCGGTATCTTACTAACGGACGTTTATAGACGATCACATGAGTATATACTGACCAATTTCAGAATAATAACAAAACTAGGCTTTTTTGGGCATAAAGTAAGGGATATCTTCTATAGTAAAATATCTGATGTATTTCTAGAGCAGGGATTCTTAGGTACGATCTTTGACTATGGTACAATTATTCCTGTAACACCCTCCGGTATTGGAACTGGAGAAGATTCAGCAAAAGTTGCGATTGGAGTTGGTGGTGCCCAGAAAGTCGGGCCAACAGAAGTTGGCGTTGGTATCGGAATTGAGGGTGAAAAAAGCGTAAAAGTAGCAAGAGGTAGATCTTCTTTCGTATTATATGGTGTTCCTAATCCGTCTCAAGTTCGAAAATTGATCCTTGAGAACATGGCGAAGAAAGAAGCTGCACCGTATCTTGAGCGAACTGTTGAACTACTAGAGGAACTTGTAGAGAAGGAAGAGGAAGAAGAGGAAGAGAAATCCAAGAAAAAATGAAAATAATTTTTCTAAATTTTTTTACGCTTAATAGTTAAAATTGACTGACTATGTCTTCATATTCGATATACGTACCACAGAATTCACATTGTAATTTTAATGGTTGTTTGGAGATAACTTTAAAACTTGACTCAATTGGTTCGTTCCTTTTTCTAGATATGCAGGTTGGGTTAATGCATCTTAAAAGGCCTTGAATTCTACTTGGGATCTCAACTATGAACTTCTTTATAACTCTGAAGTTTCTAATAATATTTATAGTTGCATTAGGTGCTATAAGAGAAATTTTACTAACTTCTCCCTTTTTTAATTCCATATTTTCTATTTTTACAATATCTTTTTTTCCTATTTTTTTGCTGGGTACATTCATTAATACAGCAATAATGAGGCCTTCTTCTCCAGTAATTCCCAAGATTTTTAATACTGTAAGCGCATGGCCTGCTGGAATGTGATCAATAACAGTTCCATTTTTAATCTTCTTGACCCTTAATTCTTCGCCAGACAAGGCAAAACACCTATTCATCTATTCGTGCAACTTTTATGTAATTTAGAATTTTCTCAAACTGATCACTAGAAATTTTCCCCTCCTCATTTAATAGGGAGAAGATCTCACTAGCAGTAAAAAGAGCATCAGCTTTAATGCCTATGTTTGTTACTTTTTTGAGACCTCCTTGTTCTCTATCAACCACCACAAAAACGCGTTTTACCGTACCTCCTTCAGAATGAATAGCCTCAATAGCATTAATTAAAGAGCCACCAGTAGTGACAACATCATCTATTAAGACTACTGATTTATCTCTAACGATGCCCTCTACTATTCTTCCTGTGCCATGCTCTCGTACTTTTTTTCTGATGTATGCCATAGGCATATTTGTTAAGCAAGAAATATAGGATACCAAAGGTAAACCCCCAGTTGCAATACCTGCTACGACATCAAAAGTATCACTTTGATATAATTCAACAATTATCATATTAGCAATTCTCTTGAGAATTGAGGGAAAAGAAATTGTCCCTCTAATATCTATGTAAAATGGGCTTTCTAAACCTGAAGTTAGTTTAAAATTGCCAATTTTAATAACTCCTGCATCATATAGCTCTAAAATTAGAGTCTTCTTTGGTTCATAAAGATTCTCTGCCATTTTATTCCCCAATTTTTAAAGCATCTTTCTGTTTTTTTAATATATCCCTTACTACGTTTATTGGGTCGGTGGATTTTATGATCATACGGCCTATTATCTCAAAGTCTGCCCCATTTTTTAAAGCCATTCCAGGTGGAGCGCCTTGGGTGCCGATTCCAGGAGAGAGAATAAGATAATCTTCTCCAAGATACTCTCTTGCTCTTTTTATGTATGTGGGGTTTGTTGCCGGGGCAATGCATCCGTCAGCATCAACTTTAATAGTAATTTTTAGAAGATGATCAAAATTTCTGTTTAATATTTCTTCAGCACCGATATGACTCATAGCAACCACGAGGAAAACCTGAATATTAAGTTCCTTTGCCCTTTTTGTGGATTCTTCCAAAGAGCCAGATATTCCTGTGAATGCGTGCGCGATTATTCCACTAAATTTCATCTCTTTCAGCGATTCTATGACCAGAGATTCTACATGTGAGACATCCGCAAGCTTCAGATCAGCAATGAAGAATAATTTTTTTGAAAATGCGGAAATAAGTTTCTTTACTTTATTGATTCCAACCCCTAATAAGAAAGGTAAACCAATCTTAACACCAGAGATAAAGTCTTGTATTGAATTCAAAAGACTCATAGAAAATTTATAATCTGGAAAGTCTAGAGCAAGAATTATTCGAGATTTATTTTTAAAATCTTGGAGTTTCAAAAAACACACCCATAATATTTTATGTAATAATTTCTATAAATGTAATCAAATTTAACACTTATGGAGAAAAAAGTAGGCACTTAACATTTGAGCAAATCCCAAGGAAATTAAATAAAACATATTTAATCATATTCTACTTTTTTCCTAAAATTTACTTAG
>JAGGXM010000175.1 GCA_021163045.1 Thermoproteota archaeon
CTATTAAACTAAGAGCTGTTCTATCTGAATTGCAAAGAATATTTGGAAATACGGTTAAGAAGCTACTTATAAATGAAAGTAAAGGAGAGTTGAAAAGTAATATCATAATTCTCATAAATAAGAGATCTGCTACTGATCTAGATTATCTAATAACTGAGGATGCAGAAATAACGATAATGCCCGCTATTGGCGGTGGTTAAAAAAGTATAAATATTAATAATAAATCGCCTGAGGAACCCATCCAAAATTAAATGCAATAGTATCTAATGTCTCGCAGAGAAGCGTTAAATTTTCCCAGTCGGCATCTGAGATTATATCGTTATTTTTTTCCAAAAACTCAACAATGTCTTCTCGGATTGAGATCCATGTTGACGCAATGTAGATTAATAATTTCATTAACATTAGAAGTGTTTGAATATTTTTACTTTCCATCAACCCTCCCCTCTAATGTTCTCATTAATTAATACACACTAGACTATTTAAGGCAACATAATTAGGAAACATTTTGTAGGTAACTCAAAGAGAAAATCCAGAGCATCTTGTATTTTTTCCTTTAAATCAAAATAAAATATGAAAAGCATGGTTTAAGATTCAAAACTTGTGCTTCTATTCCCATTTCCAGATTTTCTTTCCAATCAATCTGTCTGGAAATACAAACAAGCCCCAAGCAGCCACGCTAAGTAAAATAACCCAATCCAGTAATGTTGGTACGGCTAGACCAAATGCAACTCTTGTGATCTCAATATATGGTAATAACCCAGTTAAAATCGCGCTAACTACTACAGAGATTAGTAGAAATCTGTTACCCTTAACTCCTAAATGAAATACATTATGTTTGTCTGATCTACAGTTCCATACAACGAAAAGTTCAAAAAATGCTGCCTGAATGAATGCCATTGTTCGTGCCTCTTCTAAGGGCTCTTTTAATATAAAGTACGAATAAGAGAACACTAACAAAGTCCCTATACTTTGTAGTATAAATGATACAAGTATAAATGCGGTCATGCCATGTAGAATCCCTTCTTGCGGATTTCGTGGCGGCCTATCCATTAAATCTTCGTCTGGAGGATCTACTGCGAGAGCAACTGCAGGCGCACCATCAGTAACTAAGTTAATCCAAAGAATCATTGCAGCAGTAAGAGGTATCGGCCATCCCAGAACTGCAGAGAGCCCTATAACTACAAGTTCATCGAAATTACACGCCAATAAGAAACGTACGAATTTTCTTATGTTCTGGTAAATTTCTCTGCCTCCCTCAACCGCGTTCACAATCGTAGCAAAGTTATCATCAGCAAGAATCATATCTGCTGCTTCTTTGGTAACATCTGTTCCAGAAATACCCATCGCAATACCAATGTCTGCTCGCTTAAGCGCCGGTGCATCATTTACGCCATCTCCAGTCATTGCTACGATATGTCCCTTCTTTTTAAGTGCCTCAACTATTTTTAACTTATGCTCGGGTGAAACTCTAGCATAGACGGTTACTTTTTCAACAATTTTTTCAAATTCTTCATCACTCATTTCGGATAATTCTTTCCCAGTAAGAGATATATCTCCTTCACTCATTATACCAATCTCTCTGGAGATAGCTTCCGCTGTAAGTCTATGATCACCTGTGACCATTACTATTTTTATACCTGCTTTTTTAGCGATTTTAACAGCATCGTAAACTTCTTCGCGAGGCGGATCTATCATAGCCATAAGACCGATAAATATAAGTTCTTTTTCCTCTGATTCGTCAATTGCGGAGGGGTCTCTATTTTCTGTAATTTCCTTATAAGCAAAGCCAAGTAATCTTAAACCATTTTTTGCTAATTCATTGCTCTTTTCAAGAATCTCTTTCTTTTCATCCCACGTAAATTCAACAACGTTCCCATTTTTGTATATCTTACTAGAATTATTAATTATAATCTCAGGAGCTCCCTTTACTGCTAGTAATAAGCTATTAGTAGATTTATGAATTGTTGTCATCATTTTTCTTTCAGAACTAAATGGTATCTCCCCTACTCTTGGTAATTCTTTCTCAAGCTCGCTTCGTTTCATACCCGCCTTAATTGCTGCGACTAAAATTGCACCCTCTGTTGGATCGCCAATGATTTTTCCGTTATTATACTCTGCATTTGTACATAGGCTACCTATCTTTAATATTAGTTCTAGTTCCTTATGAGCTCTCGGATCGATTTTCTCCCCGTTTTCTTTGAAAAATTCACCTTTGGGCTCAAAGCCTACGCCAGTCACATCAATTATTTCATTATTTACTATGATTTTCCTTACGGTCATCTCTCCTTTCGTTATAGTTCCTGTTTTATCGCTACAGATGACTGTGGTGGATCCTAAAGCTTCGGCTGATGACAATTTTCTTATTATCGCATTACGCCTTGCTAAATTTCTGGCTCCAAGGGCTAAAGTAACTGTCAGAACTGCAGGCAATCCTTCGGGTACTACTGAGACGGCTAATGCTACTGAGATCATAAGAGCCTCAACCGCAGCATTAATGATATTTCCTAGGTGCCTAATTTCTTCAATTACTTCTAGTACAAAGATTACAGCAGATAGTACTATCACGATGATTCCAAGCTTCTTTGCAAACACGGCCATCTTTCTTTTTAGAGGCGTTTCCTCTTCTTCAATTTCTTGAACCATTTCTGCTATTTTTCCGAATTCAGTATTCATTCCTGTTCCAACTACTACTGCTTTTCCTCTACCCCGATTCACATATGTTGCCATGAAGACCATATTCTTCCTATCTGCAACTGGTGTATCCTCTGGAAGTGTATCTACTTTCTTAGAAACTGGTGTCGACTCTCCCGTTAATATTGCCTCATTAGTAGTAAGATTAATTGCTTCTAATAATCGAGCATCTGCAGCGATCTTATCGCCTTCTTCCAAGATTAAAATGTCTCCTGGGACAACAAGTTTAGAATCAATATGTTGAATTTGACCATCTCGTAGCACACGAGCCTTCGGTGCTGCCATCTGTTTTAATGCTTCTATTGCTTTCTCGGCACGATATTCCTGGATAAAGCCAATTATAGCATTCAAAATTACAATAATAGCTATAGTTGCTGCATCAACAACAGATCGCTCCACAAATGCTGCTATTAAAATCGCTACTAAGAGTATTATTACGAAAGGATCTGTAAATTGCTCTATTATCATTTTTAAGATTGTTCTACGTTTTTCCTCTTTTAACTCATTATAACCGAACTGCGCTAATCTCCTTTCAGCTTCTTCTGAAGTTAGCCCTCTCTCTGGATCAGTTTTAAGAAGTTCTACAACCTTAGATGGCGGTAATGCATACGGTGCCTCTTTAATCAAAAAAATCACCACACTTATGAATAACGTATTCCCTAACTCTATTTTATTAATAGAGAGTTCAAATATAATTCGTAAATAGAGTATTTTTTTATTCATTTTTAAATGATAATTATTAATGAAAATACTGTCTTTAAAGTTTTTGCACCTTTGAAACCTTTAGGGATCTTGCATGATTGACTGGAAGTTTTGGGTAATTACTGGATTAGATTACTCTGGTAAGACTTCTGTCCTTAGAATTCTGGCTAAAAAAGGCATTCCTTCCCTGCATTGGTCGGATCTTCGAAAATTGTCCTTCATTCGGCCTGTATTGGAAAGACCCTATGACATAGTTTTTGAGATGGGGCCTCTTAGTAGAGCTAGTTTCATATTACTTATAACCTCCGCAATGCTAGAAACAATGGAGCGAGAAAAAATTGTACTCGTGGATTCTTACTGGTATAGATTCTATGTGAAAGAGGTTTTATTCGGAGAATCCGAAATTGAAGTCCTAAAGAAATTATTCGATTTTCCAAAACCTGTTAGAGTTTTTTACTTGGAAGTTCCTGTTGAGATCGCTCTTAAGCGGTCTAATGGAAAATTTACTAAATATGAAGCTTTCGGTTCTAGCCCTGAGGACTTCATAAGATTTCAAAAATTGTTGGACGAAAATCTTCGTGTATTATTAAAGGAGCTAAATTTAGATGTAAAATTCATGGATGGGACATTACCTCTAGAGGAAATTGCTCAAAAAATTTATAATGAGATCACCACTTCCATCTAGTTGCATTTATTCTATTTTTTTCTAGCCATTTTATTCCAAGAAATTCAAGAAATACTCTGATTCTGGTTACTAGAAATTCGTACAGGAGATGATTGTACTATCTGCAGAATAAATCGTTGTCTTTGTTAATTTGCCTTAAGTGTAAAATTATCATTAGGCTATTAATTATAAATCAAATACGACATGAAACATTGGTTTTAACATATATATGGTGATCACTTATGCAAATATCTACAAAATTTGGTCAAATCAGGATTGGCGAGAAAATTTATAATTTTGACGTAATTGTAACAGCTGATCTTTCCATTATTAAACGCCCCAAATATCTCTCAAAACATAAGAAAAAACAGTATGGCCACACTCCATTAACTAAGGAGGAGATAGAGTATATTCTCAATTTGACCGAAAAACCAGAAATTATCATTATTGGATGTGGTCAATATGGTTCCTTACCTATAGAGGAAGAAGCTAAGGAACTACTTAGATCTCTTAAAATCAATGTTATTATTCAGAAAACACCGGAAGCAATTCAAACTTTTAGTAATTACGTTAAGAGAAAAAACATTTTAGGTATATTTCATGTTACATGCTAATTTGTCAGCTTATATAATAACTGGACCCATTATTTTAAGGATATTTCTAAAGGTCTCGATATGAATCTCGAAAATGTTGTTTCTAAAGAAGAAATAGGAAACCTTCTCAAAACACTAATAAGAATAAAATCTGTGGGAAATAATGAAACCCTTTGTGCAGAAAAAATTATAGATTATCTCGAGAGAGAAAATATTTTCACATATGACTTAATTGAAAGCTCCGTGGGACGTGGAAATCTCATTGTTGATATAGGAAATGGAAAGAAAACACTGATAATCCTTGGGCATCTAGATACAGTTCCCGCAGGTAATGGATGGAAAGTAGATCCTTTCTCTGGTACCGAGAAAAATGGATATATTTTTGGAAGGGGGGCTGTCGATAACAAGGGACAAGCGGCTGTTATGACCTTTCTGGCCATATTGCTAAAGCGATTAAATATTTCCTTTAATGGAAAAATCAGGTTAATCTTTGCTGCTGATGAGGAATTGCAAGATCCTGATCACGGCTTGAGATATCTAGTAAAAAAACATACAAACCTTTTCCGAAATGTATTTGGTGCAATTGGAGAATTAGGTGGGTTAATATACTTTAAAGGTTCTAAAAAACAGCTTCTAATCTTTGGCGAGAAGGGTTCTTTAATATCAGAAATCTCATTTAGAAATAGATCAGCACATTCAAGTATTCACGATAATTGTGACTTTATTAAATACGTTTTTAACAAGCTAGAGAAAATCCCTTCGGTGTGGAATTCAGAGTACGTCCCAGATTATCTCATCGATGTAATGACTAGACAGATGCATATTCCTAGGTTCTTCATAGCTAATGCTTTTCTTAGGTCGGTTCTTCTTTCAGTATTACAAAAAATCAGGCCCAATATCGCTAGTGACCTTAAAAATCTTATGTGTACTGTTGTAACACCTACACTTATTCAAATAGGTGACTCAGAAAACATGACGCCATCTTCAGCGAGAATTAAACTTAACGTAAGATTTCATAATAACAGCCATCCATTGCGAGTGATTACCAAAATTAGAACTTTTCTAGGAATGAGGTATAATCCTTACGTTAGAATAATAAAGATTACCCCTGCAACATATTCCCCACCAAATACGTTACTTTTCGACAGAATAAAGGAAACAATAATGTCTTTTGGATACGAACCCTTACCGATAATAATGCCAGCTACCAGCGATTCTGCTTGGTTACGGTTAATTGGGATTCCTACATATCACTTTTTCCTAACCAAGAATGTGATAGTTAATTGTGCCCATAAGCCTAATGAAAGAATCGGCTTAAGTGATCTTATGTTGGCTTTAGAGGGGTATTTTTCACTGGTACAAAACATCTTTAAATTTAAAGAAAAAGTAAAACTGAGCGAGGAAATAAGAGCTTAATGTTAGTCAAAATCCCATTTAACTTGGCTAAACCCTTCTTTGTCTTTATATATTTTTAATTTAGTATCGAAATCTTCTTTTATATCCTCTATATGAGTGATTACAAAGATTTGTTTGAATCTTTCTGAGAGTTTTTTAAGAATCTCTGTTAGGGTCTCTCTCCCTTGTTGATCTAAAAATCCAAATCCTTCATCGATTATAAGAAAATCCAATCGTCCATGTAAGCCTTTTAATTTCGCTAGTGTCTCTGAGATGCCTAAGCGTAAAGCTAGATTTATTCGTATTCTCTCGCCACCAGAAAATGTTTTAAGTTGTCTCAGATTACCATCAGAAAAAACCTTGAGTTTAATTACCTCCTCATCTCCCCGCTGTTCAAAATTCAGATATAGCATCATTCTTCCATTTGTTAGCTCTTCTAAAATCTTTTGTGCCTCTTTTTCAACCATCTGAATTAAATTTTTAAGAATCTGAGTAGGTATTCCCTTTCTACTAAATATGTGCTCTAATAGTGCATAAATGTGTTTTTTATCTTCTTTATCCTTCATATCTTCCTCAATTTTCATGAGATTTTCTTTTTTTTCTTTTATTTCTTCGAGTACATTTTCAATATTACTTAACTCGGTTCTAAGAGAGGCTATCTTTGCCGTAATGTCTTTCTCTGCTCGCCTCAATTGATTAATTCTTTCTCTTATTTTTTCAAGGTCTTTTACTTTTTCTCTTAGGATTTCAGCTTCTTTTTTCTTTGTTTCATACTCGTCTTTCAATTTAGATAGAATTTCGGACATATTTTCAAAATCTTCTAGATTTTTTATCATAGAGGTTAATTCACCCTCAAGTCTTTCCTTTTTAATTAATTTGTTTCGAATTTCAATCATAGTATTTTCGAGTTTCTTTCTCACGAGCTCATTCTTTTTATACTCTCTGTTAAGTTGAATTTTCTTTGTTTCGTATTCTTTGATTTTCTCTCTCAATTCTTGGATTATCCTAGAATATTCCTCCAAGATATGTTGTTTTTCTTCCTCAGTAGATATAGGCCTTTTACAGAGAGGACATTTTCCCTTCACGATTTGAATTTTTCTGAAATTTTCCTGCTCTTCTTTAATTCTTTTATTTAATTGATTTATTTCTCCTGTTAATGCAGAAATTTCGGATTTAATATCCGTAAGTTTCTCATTAATTTCTCCTATGTCGGCCTCTATTTTTTTCTTTGCTTCATCTAAGCCTTGATATCCTGCAAGTTCGTTTTCTATTCTTTCTTTATCTTTTAGTATTTGTTCTCTCTTTGCTAATCTTTTCTCATAATCCTTTATCTGATTAGATATACCTTCCAGAGTCCCAGAAAGAGCCATAAATTTCAAGTATGCTTCGTTTTTTTCCTTTTCAATCTTCTCTAGATTTTCGAGTTCACTTTTTAATATAACAGCTCTTTTCTCAAGTTCGCTCAATTGTTCCTGTATTTGTGTTTTCTGCTCCAAATATTTTGTCTCTTTCGCAACTTCCCGCTCCAGAAATTCTTTTTCTCCACGTAGTTTCTCTAGCTGAAGACTTAATTGCCTCTTTTTTTCTTTGGCCTTTTCTTCAAAATGTTTATAGATATCTAGACCAAAAATTCTTACAAAAAGTTCTTTGCGTTTCGCATCAGTTAATTCAGATAATTTTTCAATTTCACCCTGCCGAATGAGAGTTGAAGATACAAAAGTTTCGTAATCCATCCCAATGATTTTATCTTTTAATTCACGCTCTACATTTTTAACTCCAATAGTTTTCTGTCCTGTTGTTAAATTAAATAAGATAACTTTCCCAAGTTCTCGGCTATTCTTCCTAACCTCTCGGAGAATCTTGTAATGCATTCCATTTTTAATGAATTCTAGTTCAATTACTGCCTTTTTCCTCTTATTATTAACCAAATCTCGAATCTTTACATCCCTTGCATCTGTTGTAGCTGATCGACCATAAATAGCAAAAGTCATAGCCTCGATTAAAGATGTTTTACCTGCTCCATTATCGCCAACAATTGCTACAACATTCTTGGATCCAAAATCGATCTCTATTTTATCACCATAGCTTCTGAAACCCTCGAGCGCTAGTTTCTTTATAATCATAGGATACCCCCTATAACTTCTTGGATTATCTCTAAACCTAATTTTAGCAGTTTCTCTCTTAGCTCTTTGGGCATTTTTTCCTTTTCAAGATACTTTTTTAGTGCCTTATCTGGTGTAAGATCTTGCGAAAATTCCTGACTTCCGAATTTAGCTGAACTATCATTTTGATCCGTGAATATCCTTCCAAAACGGCAATAAAAGACTCCTTCTAAAAATTTCTCAAAGTTGCGGGTATCTATCTTGTTAATGATAGAACTTTCTCCTCTTAAGATTATTTTTACTAGTGCATTCCGTAGATTCCTCTTACGTAAGTCATTATTAATTCGCTCAAGATCCTGCCCTAAATCCTTAACATCATATAATAGTTCCGTCATTGGTCTGGTTCTGACTTTGATAAATTCCCATGAGAGATCTTTTTCATGCGTTTCAATTAAAATAAAACCTTTATCCTCTTTACTTTCACTGAAGTCTACGCGCTCTAATGATCCGGAATAAACGATTGGAATACCATTTGGTGACGCCACTTCTTGATGTTTATGAATGTGACCAAGAGCAATATAATCGATTCCTGGTTCTGCAAGTTGGTATGGTAAAATACTCCACTCATGGTAATAGATAAATCTTCTTTCAGCTCCAAATTTTGCTCCGCTAACGGTTAAATGAGCTACAAGAAAAGTGAATTTACTATCCTCTGCTTTTTCGAGAAGCTTCTTTTTTATCGTTTTATTTATTGAATCAACATATGCTTCTCGTTCTTGTTCTTCATTTAATTTTTCTAATTCATCTGGTGATAATTTTTCTTTTAGTTTTTCTACAAAGAATATTTGATGAACAAATGGAAATAAGATGAATGTTGCTTTTTCTCCCGATTTTCCCGTTAGATTAAGCGTGGCTGGATTCTTGCTCATATGGATATAGTCATGATCAAAAACCGAAAAAGTGTCTAAAGGTGTAGCTCTTTTCAAAGTTTTGGGGCGATCATGGTTGCCCGGAATCATTATCACATGAATTCTTGCATCAACTAGCCGTTTTAGTTCTGCTCCAAGCAGCTTATAAAGATCTGGCGTCGGATTTGTTCTATGAAAAATATCCCCTGCCATAATAAAGAAATCTACATCATTTTGTACGGCAAAATCCACAACCTGACGAAATGCATTTATATGATCTATCCATCTTGCTTTTAATCCCGTGTGAGGATCTATTCCCGGAAAACTGGAAACCCCTAAATGTAAATCTGCTGTATGAATAATTCTCATATCTAATCATCCTCAAACAATTGTTCGGGTTCATCTTCATAAGAGGAAACAAGAGGTTTTCTAATTTTCTTCCAAAAATCAAATAATTTATCATCGTAATTTATTACTCTAAATACCGCCGGGCTAGGCAATGCATACCCGAAAACAAGAGCTTCTTGCCTCCTTAATGATGGAACTATTGTCTTCATCTCTCTTACCTCAGTTATACCGCTTAGTGCTGCTTTAATATCATCTTCATCCATCAAAGCTAGGATGAATCTCGTCCATATTTGTGATAGTACTTCATCGTGAATCTGAGATGGCCTCTGATCTACAATGCACAAGGTAACCATATATTTTCTCATCTCCCTTGCTATCGTATTAAAAATCGAAAATCTAGCAACCTTTGGACCCAAAAATTTGTGAGCTTCTTCGATAAAAATCATCAATGGTTTTAGCTCCTCACGCCAGCCTTCTCGTGTTGCTCGTACATACTCCCTATGAATTCTACGCGCGATCGCATTCGCTACTAGAATGTATGCAGAAACATCTGTTTCATATCTACCAAATTCGAGTATTATGCTCTTCCCATCCTTGAGCATGTTTATTAATGTTTCAAACGTTTTTCTTTCGGCTGTAGTTTCATTTATGAACTTAAATCTGTGAATTCTTGCATTAAGACGTCTTTTTAATGCTTGGATTGTACTTCTCATTATTTTTGTTGTTTTTTCTAAGGTATCCGCCTCGGTCTCCAAAAGCTCCTTTAGCCAGGATTTTCTAAACTTCTTTGCAAAATTGAACACCGCATCAATCATAGGTTCTGATAAGTTCATTTCTTCTGCACATGCTAGAATATCTGCTGGTTCGATATCTTCTAAGCTTAGTTGGATCGCAATATCGTATCTGGGTGATGTTTCTGGATCCAACGTTGCAAGAACAACATCTTCTGGAAATATTCCTTTAAGTCCTTTAACACTAATTCCTTCCTCAGATTCTGAGAGCCAACCATATTCGTTATGCATGTCAAATACAAGTACAACACCAAGACCACTCGCAATTATATGACCTGCTAAAATTTTAGCTAAGAAGGATTTTCCAGATCCAGCAATAGCAAAAATGCCTGTATTTCGCATCAGCAGTTTTTCTATATTAATATTTAATTCAAAATCCATTCCTAATGGGAAGCCTATCGGCAGATTTCTCTCGTTTTTTTCTCCGAAGATCAAATTAATATCTTCCTGTGTGGCTCTCCGTATTTTCGCTAGATGTTTTGGTACTGTCTTTACTTTCTCAACACAATTATCTAACCTGTTTACACATATGAGAGGCTTTAGACTTAGCTGCTGATATAAGAGTTTGCCCTTTGTGGCTTTAATTATGATTTCTTTATCCTCATCATTAAGAAATACATTCGATGTTAGTGCATCTATAATTGTACTATTTACTGCTGCTAAGGAAATATTGTTTATAAGCGTTAAATAGAGATACTTCTCGCCCTCAATTACTATAAATTGACCTAACTCGATGCTTTCTTCGCGAACTGTTGGGTATATTTTCGCTGTAAAACCCGATTCGAGATCTCCTTCTAGGATTTCGCCCAGATATCTCTCTTCCATTAGGATCTAGCCTCCTTAACTATTTCTATTATTATTTGTGGCGTAACACTTGGGGTAGAAATCGATTGATACACATTGAGTAAGGCGACTAGGAAATTTTCTTTATCTTGGTCCGGGATATAATTGAAAACAAAACGAATTAATGCTCGAATTAGATCTATTACAATGAATTTTAAATCGGGATCTGATAGCAATCTTCTTAGGTAGTCGATCCTCCACTCCAGATTATGAAAATGAAAATTAATTATTTCATCATTTGTAGCTCGGTATACCAAATCATGTACTAATGGCGCTTCTGGTGGAATTATCTGTCTAAATTCATTTTCATAAGCATATCCAATATTTATCCCGAAGCATATTGGTACTATTTTCTCGCTTAGATCTGGATAGTGCATCTTTAGTTCATTACGAGTCAACCTTAATGGCTTAGGAATCTGAGCCTCAATAGGTTGCATTTCTTGGTCATATATTAAGCTAAAAATCGTATAATCGCCGCTTAAGATCTTGACAATTTCCCCAAATTTTGGGATTCTAAGGGGATCATATAACTGAATTATAACTTTTGTAGAGCTGGACTTGATTACTTCTCCTATAAGGCTCAAAATAAACACCTTAGATTATAGATTCTCTCTTGTATTTTCTTTTTGGAGTTTCCTTTAATTCTATTCCGAAATTTTCATACATAAATTTATCAAGAATTCTATAGAAAAGCTCTCTGTCCTTACTTTTTATTACTGCAGCTTCATGCGCTCGCAACAGAGCATATGGATAACCTAGTCCAAGTTTTGCTTGAGCTGAAACGATATTTGCAATATCTTGTAAGTCTTTTTCTGAGTACCAATCGAATATTGGGAGCTCTATTCTACTTACTTTATTATTTGAGTCTTTTATATAGAATAGCCCAATTTTGTCTTTATAATGTTTGTAAAAATCTAATATTTTCCTATTTCTAGATAAAAAAACAGGGGATCTTTCATTTCTATTCAAATAAGTACCATACAAACTAACATCTGTTACATTAATAAGTTCGGAACAGGGTATTTTATATATTCCTCCATGTTCTTCAATGCAAGAATTACAACGAGGCCATGGATACTTGCACAGAAAGAGATATCTTAATAAGTTTGAAACTTCTCTACTCCTCGATGTAGCAAGATAACCTATGATATATATTCCCTTTCTATCGCAGTATTCTATAAGCTCAAGTAACGGTGTAAGGAATTTCTCTATATATCTCTTATTTCTGGGCTCTAAAAAAGAAAATATTATAGGACCGTCAAGCATTATTATTGTTCTTTTGTTGCTAGATACAGAGGCCTCTGCAAGTTCTTTCGCTTTTTGAAGCTCGCCAACAAGTCTGATATAATCAATGTGTTCCTTAAAGGAGTATCGAAGTATTCCCAAATTAAGGTCTAGGAAATCACTGGGGGTTAATAATTGTGGCTCAGATGCAGAGTGATACTCCGTATTACTATCATTATATAGGAGTGTAATCCATCCGATATTAATGACTGCCATAAATAAGGAAAGATGTGGATCTGGATAAATCTGACTTCCATCAACCGCAATTACCTGCCAATTTCTTAAAAGCTCAAGCGCAGGAGCTTCTGCTAGCTTAAATTTTTTGAAATTAACCTCTTCAGATGGGTATGCATAATCTTCTAAAGCATTTAATTCTAGATTTTTTTCATTAATTAGTCTAACTAAAAGATCTCTCTTATTCATATGGTCGAGGAGCTCTAGGGCTCTATTCCTTCCGATTTTTCTCATATGAAAATATTTTCTAAAATCATCCTTTCGATTATTAAGATGCTCACGAACTATATCAAAGTCTAGCATGTAACTCCGCTCAAGAGAAGCGTAATTTATTTCGTTTAATATTGAAGAACACTATTTATAAAAGCATAATGTAAATCTCTTTGACCTACTCCCCCAATGAATTGGGGGAATTTCTTTGGGCACCGATAAAAGGCGGTGCCTCGGGGTGGCCAAACCCCGTTACCCCTATCCACCCCGCTCCATGTGGGCTGGACTCAGGGTTATCGTTTCGCCTGTATGGTTTCCACATGTGGCGATCCCAAATCAGTGGGGTTGGAAAAGACAATCGCTCATGACCCTTAAGTATTGATC
>JAGGXM010000079.1 GCA_021163045.1 Thermoproteota archaeon
CTTTGTGTCTTATTTATTGAAAAATAATGTAAAGGTGAAAAATATTGCCCCCTTTGATAATGCGCGGATAAGAGAAGTAATCAGTGAAAGCAAAGATGATGTAAAAGATGCCCGGGCGTGTGCTTTTATAGGGGAATACCTTCCTGAGAAGACTGGAGAAATTAAGGGGGATGAGCTTTTACTTCAGTATGTTAGTTTTAGAAAATATCTTATTGAAAGAAAGGTTGCTGCAATTGAAAGACTCCAGGGGCTTTTAGATATGTTATGGGTTAACTATAAAAAATACTTCCCTCACATAGAAACTTCTTGGTGTTTGAATTTCCTAAAAAATTATCCGTCTCCAGAATGTATTGGTAATATTGATTGGTCGGGTATATTTCCTCCAAAACTTTCAGTAAGAATAAAAAATAAGATAAAAGATCGTTTTAGAGAAGTTCCTGAGGTTTACATTTCACGAGAGTTAGCTGGTTACTTGAAGGAGGAGATAAAATTCTTAGTTGAAGATATATTGAGACTAATCCAGCAAATCAAAGATATAGACAGTAGAATTAAAGATCACATAAATAATTCAGAGGATTATAGAAAACTATTAACATTTCCAGGGATAAAGGAGACAAGTGCGGCTGTGATATTAGCTTATGTTAATTCAAGGAATTTCAGGGGGGTGAATCATTTTTTGGCATATTCAGGGTTGGTCCCATTACGAATACAAACAGGTTCACAGCCGGTATATACAAGGAAACGGAAGCGATACAATAGAGAACTACAGAACATTTTTGTAATGTTGGCCTTCAGACTCTCTCAGTCACATCCTATCAGTAAAAAGTATTATGAACGGAAATTAAATGAGAAAAAGCGAAAAATGACAGCTATTTGGTCATTAGCAAGGCAATTGGCGAAGATTATTTACATCATGGCTATAAAAAAAGAAAGATATAGGCACCAGAAATCAACCTTTAGAACTAATTAGATAATAAAACTCATTTATCCTTTCGAGTCTCTCTTTTTGGAAAGAGCTTCTGCTCAGGTTTTCAACCAGAGATATTAACTAATCATAAATCAATTGTAAGCGAGAGGATTTAAAGGTTGAGCGTATCTGAAGTTTCCCGAAGGAGAATTTGGGCGAAAGTACGGAGCACCGTAGCCAAATACGCTCTGTTATACGCTGTCCCATACTCATATTTGTTCAGCTTTTCTTACTACAGAACGAGCGGGTTGTTGCCTATTTACTTATTTATTAAGACTGCTATTCCACCCCTTTTAAATTAGCCTTTTTATCTAAATCTATTTCATTCTCCCCTACTTTTAACTTCTTTTTACTTACCCAAATAAATCCTTTATCAGGCGTAATCACTGCCACATCAACAGGGCCACCAACACCGGGCATATCTCCGGGGTCGGCTGCAACGCCATCAGAAAAACGCTGAATAGCCGATGTAGTTTGAATCATCAGAGTGCAAAAATCTATGGCATCCTGAAGTGTCATTGTCCCCCATTGAATAACATACTCTAAATTCCTAAGTTGTTTGTTTACTTCTCTTGGCCCAAGTTTCTTGATAGCTTCGTTAATAAATTTTATGTTTCTGATCCGAGCATCAAAACCTAAGATAATCCTTTGCACAACATCTGTTTGACCAATCCAAGAAGCACCGTATTCTTTGCCTTTATCTTTGCTGTCTCGTTTTTTCTGAATCTTACCGGGAATATAACAAATATAAACTTCGTGCGAGCCGTCTTTGTTATAACCAGCCACGAGAAGATTTATCATCTCAACTCCGCCAACGCCGTTTTTCAGATTGCCTTGAGGATCTTTAAAGCGAAATTTGACGATGTATTGCTCTTTTTTGACTTCTAAAACTTCGCAACCTTGTCGCTGAAGATCAGCTTTTATTTTCTCTGGTAATTTTTCTAACTGTTCTTGCCAATTGTATTTTTTGTCAAAAAAATGGTGCAATTTCTCAGCCACGTCTTTAACATCTAATTTTTCAACATCGGGTTCTCGTTTAAATTCATCAATGAATTTACTTATATTTTTAGGCACACCATCTTCGGGTAAAAATGCTAATCCAGTCACGGCGACACCAATTCTCTTATTTAACTGAAAAAGTTTAGAAGCATTATCACTTCCAATTCGAGCTATTCCTTTACGATTACGATAGGATTGTCTGCTATCAGCCGCTAAAACAATTCCTTCCGATGTTGTTGCATTTATCGCTAATGACATATTACTACCTCCATTTCAAAAATATTTTTTGAACTTTTAGTTAACTCTCCTCTTGCGTTCTTTACTTTGCCAAGCATTTTATCTCTTGTATTCATCTTACTCTAACTCCATTTGGGTACTTCATCTGGATTTCTATGTATGGGATTGCGTTTAACGGCTGGTGGGTATCTGAAGTCGCCGAAGGCGATTTGGGTGAGGGCTGAAAGCCCGAGCCAGATACCAGCTTGCTATATGAAGTAGCGCCCTTCATACTCGTCACTTGAATGGAGGAATATCTACAGGTAGCCCGACTCTCATAAAGAATCTGGCGAAAGCTTGAGATAAATGCTCTCTATAGGGTGGTAGTAAACGTATTCCTCTATCTCTCTTTTGGGCTAGTTCCAAAAGAAAATCAAAAGGAACACTGTAAACACTGCGAAAATCAACCACTAAATAGTCAGTTTTAAAGC
>JAGGXM010000004.1 GCA_021163045.1 Thermoproteota archaeon
AAGAGGCAAGATATATGTCTGGTATATATTTAGCAACAATGAATAGGGGTAAAGCCTAAATTTTTAGAGTACTTCAACATTTTGGATATGCTGGTATATTAAAGTATTAAAGATTCATAATATATAGCCAATAATATATAGCCATAGCAATGATTGTAAGAACGTGAAAAAAAGCCAAAAAAAGAACAAATATTTGAGATCTTAATGCCTCACAAGATCTAGAAGAAAAATTCAAATTTTAAAAACCATTTATAGTAGAAACCGATACAACTTAAGTATGCGCGGGTAGTCTAGCTGGTTAGGATGCTGGCCTGCCAAGCCGGTGACGCGGGTTCGAATCCCGCCCCGCGCACCATGTTTGAGTTATGAAGATACTGTATTACTGAAGAAGCTACTTAGTGACTCGTTCTGAACATTCTTTAACTTAGCTATAAGATCTGGTTCAATAAAGAGGCTCAGAAATTCCCTAGGTTTTACTCTTTGGTTATCGATAAACGAGATAAATTTATCTTTACCCATTTCTTGATATAGCTGCAAGAATATCTGGGCGATGAGCTCAAAGTAAGCACCGACGAAGTTGCTTTGAGAAATTTTAATTCCTAGTTTTTTAAATTTACTAATATTTCTTTTGCTAATGGTGATAACGGAAATATTATCTTTTTTAGATGTTAGATATACGTCAGATAAAATGATTGTTAGAGTATTCTTAGAGATATAGCTTAAAAGATCCATCTGCTTGATCAATCTGTGATCTAAGTAGATTAATAAGAAATCTGGTTCTTCCTCGATTATTTCATATATTTTGTCTTTGTTTTTTCCAATAAGCTCAGAGACAATGTCCCATGGCAGTTTATCTAGGCATTCCCGATAGGGTATTACCAAATCCTCCTCCCATAGTATGCCGAAGGGAGTTACAAAATAGGAATCTACATTAATGATACCAATGGATCTAAACAAGCGTGTAGCATTATATATTCCTTTTAGAATCTCATTATCGAATAAATTAATCGCTCTAGTTACTCTGATTTTAGAGCTCCCAAGGTTCTTATTAATGTATGATTTTAATTCTCCTGTACTAAGGATTTCTCTTATTGAAATCTTTGCATTTCTAGGACAGATATCCTTTACTAAAAACGTAATATTGAACTTTTTTGCACGCAATAGTAACACCAAATATAGCGATAAAAAACTTAACATTCATTACCATGAGATTTTATAAACAAGGAGTTGAACATAAAGTACCAATAAAAATACAAAAAATATCTAGAGATATACTAGGTGTTAGCCATGGATATACTAAATGCTTCCCTACAAGAGCCCATCCAGTTGATCCTTGGTTTCGTAGTTGGTGCTATAATTGGACTTGAACGTCAATTTTATGAAGTTGTAGAAAAAGAAAGTGAGACTTCTGGTGAAGCTAAACCTGGCGTTCGTTCATTTGGGCTTCTATCAATTTTAGGGACGATCTCCATTATCGAGGGGAAAAGATTTGGTTTAGAATTTCTTTTTTATCTTACTTTTGTGGCTGTTATAATTATTATAGGAATATACACGTTCGCCCGACAGAGAAAGGGTGATATAGGTATTACAACATCTATTTCTATGGTTTTATCCTTCTTTTCTGGAGCCTTAGTTGGTCTTGGTGAAATAACAATAGCCATAGCTTTATCCGTTTTTACAACATCCATATTGGCGTCAAAAGGTTTCGTGCTAGAGATTTTAAAATCGCTTGAATATAGAGAAATAAGATCTGCCTTAGAAATCGGTCTATTCGTATTTTTACTGCTGCCAATAGTTCCTGATGTATCAGATCCATTACTAAATGCTATAAATCTGAGAACTCTTTATATTTTTGCCGTAACCGTTTTATTTTTATCATTTTTTGCATATGTTATTGTAAGACGACTTGGAGCAAAACAGGGAATGATGACTTTTTCTGCATTGGGATCCATTATAAATTCCGAAGCAGTTGCCATGAATCTTATGCGGTTTTATGGAAAAACCAGAGAAAAACTTGTTGATGATGGGGAGAACTCAAGATTACTCGAGCTTGTTGCCTCTATATCTAATGGTGTCCTTGTAGCAAATAGTGTGATGCTTCTTAGAACCATTTTTTTAATCACGATATTCGGCTATAATAGTCTAGAACTTATCTTTAGAATATTTATTTGCTTAGTAATTCCAGCCGGGATTGGAATCTTATATGCGTACTTAGCCACACCCAAGAATAATTTACAGCCTGGAATAAAAGTATCTATGACTAGTCCTCTATCATATGGTACCGCAATAAAATACGTTCTTGCTTTAACATTAATTACATACTTCACAGTAATTTTCTATAGATTGTTCTCAGATGCCGGATTCTTGATTAGCAGTATAGCAGGAGGCTTCGTTAGCAACACAGCAATCGTTCTCTCTGCTTTATCTTTATATGTTAATGGCGAGGTCTCAATCTTTCAAACAGAATTAGCGATAATTGGCGGATCTATTTCTGCAGTCATAAACAAGATTTTCTACACCAAGATTAGTGGCGCTGACAAGACTATTTTTTCGAAAGTCATAAAAGATTGTTTGGTAACAGTTTTTCTCATATTACTCGGGTTTTTAATATCTCAATTTATTTACCAGAGCATAGGTGATCTCTTTGTTTGAAGTTTTAAAAAATCTATCTACACAGGATGAGATAATTCTTCTCATGATTCGTTCAATACTTCGAATAGAGGATAAAATTAGGAATATTCTATCTCAGAATAATATCGTTGGGTATAACCCCACTGGAGACCTAACCTTTGCATTTGACAGGGCTGTCGAAGAAATGCTCATTAAATCCTTACGCGAGGAGGGATTCTCTGGTATGATTATTGGCGAGGAACTAGGCAAACAAGAGGGCACTGTAAGGAAAGAGTTAATAATACTGGATCCAATTGATGGATCTGCTAATGCATCAAGAGGCTTCCCTTACTATTCTACGTTACTCGCATATTTAGAGAATAATATACCGAAAAGATCTGTGGTTTGGTATCCGATGCTTAATATTTTTTACTATGCCATAAAGGGAAATGGTGCATATAAGCTGACTCAAAAGAAGGAATTTCGATTAAAAACGGATGCTAGACATTATCCAAAAATGCTTATAGAAGTCTTACCGGAAAATCCCGTCGAGTATATCCTTAAGATTAGATCTTTGGGAAAATTCAGGCATGCCGGTTCGATCGGTCTTTCGATATGTCTAATAGCAGATAATGTTCTCGATGTTTTTATTGACATAACCAAAAAAGGAAGAGTTCTCGATTATATTTCCTCGCTTCTAATATTAGAAGAGGCTGGAGGCATGTACATTATGGAACCAAATACAACAAATCCCTATGAGAAAATCAAAGTTATAGCAGCAAGAAATAAAGAAATATTTGATAAATTTGTGAAGGAATTTTGGAAATCTCAGTAAGAAGGAGAGAATAGATTACTCACGATAACATAACCATGAAGTCCTCTGGGGTTTCCTTAATAGTTTGATCCTCTGAAAGCTCTCCTCGTTCTCTCAATATCTGATTTGCAAGTAGCCAGAATATTAGTGATAAGCTTTTCCTACCTTTATTATTCGCAGGAATGGCAAAATCTATATTGGAGACTATATTATTGGTATCGCATAATGCTACAACGGGAATTCCCATCAACTTTGATTCTTTGATGGCTTGTCTTTCTTTAATTGGGTCAGATACAAGTATTATTTCTGGTTCTACATAACTAACTAGTTGTGGGTTTGTCAAAACACCGGGGACTACTCGGCCTGGAAATGCAAGAAATTTTGTCCATCTTGCCATATGGATTATTGGTTTCTGAGCGTAAAGACGCGTTCCAAATACCGCTACTTCTTCTGGATTATATTTTGCTAGAAGTTTAGATGCTAATCGTATTCTCTCATCTGTCTTTAGAATATTTATTAGGTACACTCCGCCTTTTCTCTTAAAGATAAATCTTTCCATATCCTTTGTTCGTTTATTCGTGCCAATATGTGCACCATATCTAATATATGTCTTTAATGGTACTAGCATTTCTTGCTTGGAAGGGATCTCTTCATAGCCTTCTTCTATCGACATCTCATCATTACTCAAGGTTATACCTCCTCCTTTTTCCTAACCTTTGGAGTTAGCTTTAACTCATATAAGATTATCTCATCTATTAATTCCAGATGAGAGATAAACATTCTTCTACAACAAGGTTTTGTAACGCCAAGTTCATCTAGGACTTTCCCAGGATCTTCTCCATTTTTTACTCTTTTTATATAAGGATCCCATAGATGTCCAATGACTTTACCGCAGGTAAAACATCTCACGGGGATTATCATTTTAGATTCATCTCTATTTGGACTTTCATTTACTTTTTGATTAGTTATGATTTTAAGGTTTGTTGAAAAATTCCTCGTATCTTAGATATATAAAAAGGTTATTTGATGCGGATAAAAAATTTAAAAATTATCCGTAAATTCCTCTGTGTCTCTATTATCATTAGAGCTTTCGATCTCTACAATTTTGGCTCTTACTTCTTCGCATTTTTTAATTATTTCATCAATGCCCCCGTTTTCCAGCCAGTTAGAATATTGCTCTGCTAGATTAAGAGTTTTGTTAAATAAGCTTTCAGAGATTATACCTTCTTCTACATAATTCTTGAGCTTTTGCGCATCAATTATTTGTACTGCTCCACTCGAATTTACAATTACATCTAGTTCTAAATCAATATACCTAAAGCCATCCATTGTTGCTTCAATTGGGGTATTTATATTTAAGTAAATTCCCTTCAGATTGTTGTTGATAGAGAAATACGATGTAATTAGTTTGCTATCCCCCAGTTTAACAATGGTGATTCCATAATCCCCAACTTCTTTATTTTCGCCAATCCCATCATAATATCCGCCAGGTCTAAAGTGTCTGAAAAGCCTGAATTCTCTCATAATACCATTACCTTTTTCAATAATAACTCTTGCTGGGCCTAAAATAATTTCTTTTCCACTTATTTTTATATGATGAATCTTAAGCCTCCGGCCTTCGCTAACTAATAATTCATTTTGGATATACTCGTCAATTGCCGTATTTATTTTTCCTATGTCTGTATATTTAGAAAGATATTTTTCAGAAAAGTCAACAATGTCCACGATCTGTTCATTAAGCGTTTTTAGCCAATGGTGATACCTTACTGTTGGGCAAACACTACTCCTAAGATTATCTAGTTGAATCTTGCTTTCAAATGGTATTTCTACATCTAGTAAATCTAGACCCTTCCGTATCTTCATAAGCGCTGGAGCATTCATGCTAATCGTAATCAGCTTGTCGGCCTCCTTAGCCAATTTTTCGATTTCTTGCTGTAGAACTTCTATCTCAACACCATATGCGCTGGTTCTCCATATAATTCCCCATCCGTCCGGTCTTAGGACTTTCCCTATCTCAAGAAGTTTCATTCTAACATCCCCACGAATTTTATGAGACACCCGTACAACCTCTTCAGGAATCAGTACAGCATAATCTCCAGGGATTGTTATATTCGTGGATACGCGAGGGATTCCTACGGTACTTTTTGGATCCTTCACTTCAACAAGAATAGTATCACCAACGCCAACTTCGGAGTCTTTAATTTCTTCCATGGGCAACCAACCTTCTAATGTTGGTGTCAGTTTTATGATAAAGCCGCCTCTTGGTGCTGGCCTTAGGACAATACCCTTATACACAGCACTAAGTTGTACCTTACTCTTTCGAATTATGATAGCTGGCAACTTTTGGAAAAGAAGAGATACTACCATATCTGTATATTTAGATAGAGACTCAATATTCAATCCATGACGATTTTCCTTATCAAAAACATCAATATGCGGCGAGAAAAAACTGTTATTGAGCCCAAATCTTTCTGCTATTATTCTACTTGGTTGTACTATTTGAAAATCATTTTCCAAAAAAAATTTAGTTAGTGCTGTTGAGTAAATTCCTCTAATCCGGATACGGGGTTTTTCTGTTTCTAACATTGGAATGTCTAATATTTCAGATAGCACTTGTATTACCTCCTGTTGTCTAAAATAAAATATTAAAAAAGAATCCGGAGGATATGGATTCTATCCTTCACTAAAAACCTTACTAAGGCCTGAAAGATGTTTATCAATTTCATCGGGTTTCAAAAAACGAAGTTGTTCTGGTGTTATTACGACGAGATCAATACCATCTCCGGTCGCAGCATCTCTTCTAATGGCCGATCTAAGCGCTTTTAGAGCTAACTTTATCGCTTGATTTTCTGTCATATTTCTCTTAAAATTCGCTTCTAAAACACCTAGAGCGATTGGCGATCCACTACCAGTAGACATGTATTTCTCTTCATTAGCTCCCCCAGCATGATCTAAGAAGAAAATATGCGGCCCTCGTACATCCACTCCGCCAATTAAGAAATGAACCGTAAAAGGAAGGAGTTTTTTAAAATTGGTATGTAATACTAAAGCTAGTAAGTTCGCTGCTTCACTGACTAATACTTGCCTTTCTCTAGAGATTGAAAATTTTCTAAGCTCGCCCTGCATCCATCGAACCAGTACCTGGGCATCTGCCACTAGTCCTGAAATGCTAACAACAATTCGGTCAGAAATTGGATGTAGCTTTTTGGCAACTTTACTTGCAATAAATGTTTGCGCACTTGCTCTTTTATCTGCCGCCAGAACCACTCCGTTTTTAAATACCACTCCTACCGTTGTAGTGCCCTTTAGAATGCCTGATCTTGTATTTTCCATTACTGATCACCATTTTTACTGCTAGTCTTCATAATTCCTCTTCTTCTCCGGATTCCTCCAGTTTCTCTCCCAACTTTTGTTTCCACTCTTCAGCCACTTTCTTAGCCTTTTCTAGAAATGTCTTTATTTCCTCATCTGCTCCAGTTTTAATTACAAAGTTCTGCCCCTTAAGAACGTATCCCAGCTCGATTTCAATGGGTTTGGGCTCTGACGCTGATGAGACAATCAATGCTGCTAATGCATTAATTAGCGCTTCTTCGAACTCCATATTTTCAAATTTATTACCATTTTTTACTAAACCTCTTAGGAAATTTTCTGCTACATCTTTATTAAAGCCGATAGCTCCAGCCAACCATTTCATTACTGCCCCGCCAGGATCCAGATACAGTAATTTTGCTCCAGTTATATCTATTCCACCAATAATTAATCCGCACCCAAATGGCCTAGCGCCACCAAACTGTGTATACTGATGCATTAATTGGGATACTTCCTGCGTGAGAATATCTACATCTACAGGCTCATTATACATAAATCTATAAACTTGTGCCCTCTCTCGTGCGTAATTAATTAAGGATCTACCATCTGCCGAATAACCTGAGAAAACAGCGCCGATATGATCGTCGATTTGATATATTTTCTTATTAGGTAGTACCAGCACGTCCATTTTTCTTTTGCCAACTAAGACGACACCATCTTTAAAGACAAGCCCAATAGATGTTGTTCCTCGCTGCATAGCCTTTCTTGCATATTCCACTTGAACGATTCTACCTTCTGGTGAGAAGAGAATGGTTGATCGGTCATATCCTGCGAGTTGGTCCATTCGGAACATTACTATATACCTCCATGTTTTGGATACTCTTTCTATAGTTTATCGTTTTTATTGCCTTTATAAGAATATATCCTATTTTAAACTCTTATTAACTTTTTATGAAAAGCAGAAGATTGTTCCTATATTATGGAACATAATTAGAATATAGTACAACTACTAGATTTAAGATACTAATATGTATAAAAATTAAAGAATTGAAATTCTTATTTTCCAAAGAAGAAGCCTCGAAGTCCGGGCGTCATCTCTTCGGCGTATTTTGTAGCGATTTCCTCATATAAGCCCTTCAAGATATCTACTGCGAGGAGAATACCAGATCCTGTTGCATAAGCTCCGAGAATATCTGCAACTCCGGCCACTAAACCGATTAACATTCCAGATAATGCCGCTGCCGTGGTTATTTGTGGTTTTAAAAATTCTACAATCTTGCTTTTTGTTCTCCTTATTCCCGGTATCCCTAATTTTGAAGCTAATAGCTGATCCGCTACGCTTTCAGCGCCAATACCCGCTATTTCAGTCCAAGTAACTGCAAAGAAGTAACAGCTAAGGATCATCATTACTAAATATCCTAGTGACTGATATACATGTGCTGTGGACCATAATATCCCTTGAGGCGGCATGGTGAAATAAGCCAATCCTCCGGTTGGAATAGGTCTATTATTTACGACAGCCCAGCTGCCAACAAGCGACACATAGAAATTTCCAGGATATCGACTCCATAATAATTGAGATATTAACATAATATTAGCGAACAGAGCTCCTGATAAAATAACTGGAATATTTGATGAGAACATAAATTTAAGTGGATATCTGAACCGAACTCTGTACAAGCTGCTCTCCACAGGTATCTCGATCGTCATCGTTTCTAAGTAGATTATAATTATAGCTATCCCAAATGTTGTTACGAGACCTATTATATCTGGTAACTGATATCTAACTACTAGATCTATTAAGCTCCTGCCCTCTAATAGTGCTTGGAACATAGCGGGAATTATCCCCTGATAAAGTCCATCCTGCCCCATTATTGGAGAAAATAATGACCAGGTAATTCTATTAGCAACGCCCGCAAGTATAAATAGAGAAATACCACTACCAAAGCCCCAACCTTTTTGAACCATTTCATCGAGAAGAATTATTACAACACCAGCAAATAATAACTGAACGAAGACTAAAATGGTTTCTCGCAATCCAAGAGAACCATAATAGCCCCCCATTATATAAACCAAACTTTCAAAGATTGTCATTATAATTGCCATTGCTCGGTTTGCTGCGTCAAAAAGTCGTCGATCTTCAGGGTCTGTTAAATCAACATCGATCATTCTACTTCCTGCAAGTATTTGAAGTACAAGCCCGCCAGTTACTATAGGGCCAATTCCCAACTCCGCTAATGTTCCCCGTTTACTTGCTAAAATTACTCTAAGAGTCCAGAAGACATCAATACCTGCCTCTTTTTGGATACCGTATATCGGGATATTAGACATAACCATATAGATTACTATTGCTATTATTGTCCACAGAACCTTCGTTCTAAGACCCGGATCTCGTTCTGGTTTTTTCACAGTTGGTATGAATCTATTGAGTGGAGCTAATACTTTTAAAATCGCTGATGGCATATTGGATTCACCTTATTCTGCTTCTATGATTTCTCCTCCAGCAGATAAAATTTTCTCTTTTGCTCTATCTGTAATTTTAGTATCTTTAGACAAATGCAATCTCATTGGAATATCCACCTTACCGCCACCTAGAATTTTTGCTCTTCTTAACGTGCTCAGATCAATAACATATTTTCCATCTTTTTTTGACGCGTTTATTTTGCCTTCTTTTATAAAATCAGCAAGTTCTCCAATATTCATTATAAAGATAGATCTAATCGGCCCAGGACGTGTAAATCCTCTGGAACCAAATTCGACTCCCATTTTAAGCATACGCAGCTTCATGTGATCTTTCGATCCAGCTCTTCCTTTTCCTCCTCGTTGGCCACTTTTCCTATGACCACCACTTACTTGACCATATCCATGATACCGTTTGCCTAAACGCTTTCTACTTCTTCTAGTTTTTCTTTTTAACTTTGGCATTTTCTCAAAGCCTCCGTCAGTTTATTAATTTTTGTTTTGAATCTATTTACATAATTGCAGTAAGAACGCCTATGGACTTATTTATTAAATGGATTGCCACATTTAAATATCAAGATTTTCTATTTAAGTTTGCTTAGGTACTAACGTTAAGCTTAACAATAGAAATCAAACCAAAACCAAACAAATGTATTTCTTTATGATATTACAATGGGCAAGACGGTTATTATTATA
>JAGGXM010000061.1 GCA_021163045.1 Thermoproteota archaeon
ATTTTATCTACCAATACTTGATTATCAATCTTCCTCTTTTGTATTACACTATTGAAGAACTACAAGTGTATTTTCCTGTAAGTTTTAGATTTGTATAATAAGACGAGAGAGGCTAATAGAAATTTAATTAAGTGTAAGTTGGAAAAGTCTCCTATGGATCTAGATTCTTCTTGACCGCAAATTCATAGATTTCAAGTGCTATTTTATAAATCTCCCGATATTTCTTTTTTGCAAGGATTTCTTCAAGCTTTTTTATATCGATCCCAAGATATCCATGAACAACTATGTTTCTAAATCCAATCATTTTTTTAAATTTGGAAGCTAAATCTAAAGATAAAATTCCCTCAGATACTAATTGTTCGGTTATTTCACTATAAATAGCTGGAGGTTTTCTCCCTAGCCTTGATATTATCCTCGTTCCCATATCTATTAACGCCTGAATTGAGGATTATAGTAAGTATAAAATCATTGCTAAATGTCGAAAGCGACTTAAACATACTTTTACCGATGCGTCCTTCAAGATAGAATCTAATTCATTTATGCATTTCTCAATCCAAGCCATTCGTTCAGCCATAGCACCTATTATTCATCCTTCCTTTTTTTTTCAGATGATTAAGGTATTTCTTGTTTAATTTATGAATTCCACAAAATTCCTTGAAATCCCAATACATTTCAGCATATTTGATCATCAATTCTTCGAATAGTTTACGATCACCAACAAGAAGAATTCCATCCCTAAAAATATTAAAGAGAAGTTCATATGGAAGCTCATTATGGATTAGAGTAATATCTATCATGTCCTCAGGAACTCTGATAGCTTTAGCTAGTTCGAAAACTAAATTTTCTAAATCGATGTCGTTATCCGTCAAAATTGCGATGTCGAAATCGCTATATTTATTGTTGATATCTAACGCTCTTGAACCGAATAGAATAGCAAGCTTTACTTTCTTTTTCATTAGTACCGTCTTTATTTTATTAATTACTGGATCCATTTTGCCATACAGCTCCTTGAAAGTATCCCTTACTTAATGGAAATATATTCCATAATTGTTTATGATAATAATTTAATTTAAAAGACAAAAGTTCCCGGCGTTTTTCTCTAGAGTTTCCGATAGGGGGATATGATAGTTCGCCTATTAAGCGAGAGTTTGCACTCTACAGTTTTGATGGCGAGATTCTTATCCTAGATGCAAGTAAGAAAGTTCCGAGTTTGAAGAAACTAGTAGCAATCGGAAAGGATCCTATCTCGTTAAAGTATTCCCCATGTGGTAAATATCTACTAGCAGTTAATAAGAAAAGGATCCATATCATAGATTTAAATGGCAAGATATTAACAAGCCTAAAAGGAAAATTTGCCACGTGGTTTACCCTTAAATAAGGAGCTACTTGCAAATTTTTAGTCACTTAGATAATTGATCACTAAGAGATATAAGTTTGTTTAAATTAAGATTCCGTTTAGAATAATTTGGGATCTCAATCCCAACGATCGAGCCATCTTTACTATAATCTACGATGATTCCTTCAGTTATTTCTGTGCTTTTGCTGACTCTCTTATCCGAAAATCTTATGTATAAGGCATCAGCTGTATGATCATATACAAAGTTTGGCATGTTTGATCACGTAAATTCCTAACAAATGTACTATTATATCTCCTCTATTTCTTATGAAATCAACTACAAAAAATTTATAGCAAAAAATACTATAAAAGATTTTTACCTAACAATCATTAAACTAAAAACCCTTAGATAATAATTGTTATAAAATAATCTTGGTGTTATTAAATGCGATCAACTCGTGAAGTAAAAGTAATCATTCCAGTTCCAGCAAATTATGTTGGTAATATTAACAAGGAAGTACGCTTAGCTTTTGCTATAGATCTCTTTCGAAGAGGAATAATCAGTCTAGAAAGAGCATCAGAAATTGCAGGAATCCCAGTATATGACTTCCTTGTTAAATTAAGAGAACGAAATATAAAGGCTTTTAATTATAGTGATGAAGAACTTAAAGGAGAACTAGATTTATGAATATCATTTGCAACTCCTCAATCATAATAATTTTGAGCGAACTTGGGAAGCTTGAAATTCTCTGGAAGTTATTCGACGGAATATTTGTTCCTATTGCTGTGTATAATGAGGTATGTGTTAACGGAGCTGGGCGTCCAGGTAGCTCGGAATTAAAAAGAGCATTAGATGAGAGAAAAGCTATATTAGTTCAGGTAAAAAATAAATTATTGGTAGAATCCCTTTATAACCCTCTTGGGAGAGGAGAAGCAGAGGTGATAGTATCTGCTGTAGAAACAAATGCAGATATTGTTGGTTTGGATGACAAAATAGCACGTAATAAAGCAAGACAATTTGGACTTAATGTTATAGGAACCTTAGGTATACTCGGTTTGGCCTTAAAAAATAAGATAATTAGTGAACGTGAGTTTTTATCTCTCATAGCAAGGCTTAGAAAAACGGATTTCAGAATTTCCAATCATATTATCAAAGAATTTCTTAAAAAAATGGAAGAAAAGTGACTATCAGAAAATTTTAATATGTGGTGTTCTTTCCACATAAATATAATTGCTCTCCTGAGCACTTCTCTCTAGTTTTTTAGTCTACTGCTGTGCTGTAAAGAGCTTTATTCCAAATAAGCAAAGATTATTCTGAAGAATTTATGTTCATTCTCTCACCTATTTTTCATGAAATCAATTATAAGATCTTTAAGCTGTACTTTAAAATTGCATACCCGAATAATTTCTCTCTCATTATTCATATAAACCAGTATTATACCTTCTTTATCCAGTATTCCCCATGTGTATACTGATTTTTCCATTATTGATATTAGGTCATTCATATCCTGGATAATAAAATCGCAATATTCTGAGAGAACCTCCCGCAGAAATCCATAAGTTTCATTCAGATATCTTATTGCCGAATGAATATCTCTTATATTCTTCCTTTTATTCCTCAGCCGTATTAGTTCCCTAACTTTCTCTACATACCCTAATTTTTCAGCTTTATCTACTATGTCTTTGAGATCAACTATTAGCTCTCTATATTTTATCATTAAAGCTGTGGCTAGCCCGTATTTAGCTATATGGTAAGCTCTATTAGCTATTGCGATGATATTTTCTTTTTTGACGTCTAATAGTACTCTTCCTATAACTGTTGCAAGATAAGAGAGTTCATCCAAAATTGCATAATTAGTGAACTTGAATCCGTTAGATCTAAGATCCCTGACCAGGTCCGAGTTAAGAACGGATTTACCGCCAAGTATGATGCTACCAAAGAAAGGAGTTCCCTTAAGAAATCCATCAATCACGGATGATTCATCATATACAGTTATATCATAGGTGGGTGCCATCAAGTCGCGGAGGAGAGCATCAATCCTTAGTACATCACAAGTATCTCGGATTATTACGATAATATCAATATCACTAAATCCCTCGTCATAATCCATCTTTTCTAGTACTGATCCGCAAATTATAACGTCAACTAAGCATTCCTTTGGAACTTTACTGAAGATTATATTAAGACCTTGCTCCCAAGCAGTATTAATTTCTTCATTCTTGTGATGCATAGCTATTACCTATAAAATAGGTACCTTTTATAATTTGACTGTTATAGTGATTCAATGTCTGTTTTTTATTTTTTTCCAAAAAAAAGCCTAGATTCATATACTCACAACGACTGTTTTATTTATTCTCCAAATTTTGGGGATTGAAGTATAGGAGTTGTGTTAAAATAACAAACTTTGAAGATATGAAAATCAGTGCAGTAACTCTCAGAAGTCTTAAAGAAATGGAATACAGATTTCCTTCTGAAATACAAGAGAAGGTACTACCGTTCGCTCTAGAGGGTTACGATGTAATAGGCCAAGCAAAAAGTGGTAGTGGGAAAACTGCTGCTTTTGGGATAGCGATAATAGAGAAGATAGATCTTAGTAACCATGAGATCCAGGCTCTCGTATTATCTCCAACAAGGGAACTAGCTATTCAGGTGACGGAAGAGCTTAAGAGAATCGGAAAATACAAGGGAATTAAGCCAATTACCATTTATGGTGGTCAAAGTATCAGAATACAACAAAAGCGGTTAAGATCAAATCCAAGAGTTATTGTATGCACGCCTGGAAGATTGCTCGATTTCATGAGAAGAGGCGAAATAACTCTCGACAATGTGAATCTTGTGGTCATCGATGAAGCAGATAAAATGCTTGAAGCAGGTTTTCTTGAAGATGTAGAATACATATTGAGATCTATTCGAAATAGAAAACAAATAATGCTTCTCTCTGCAACAATGCCCGCAGAAGTTATCCAATTAAGTAAGAAATACATGATAGATCCTAAGATAATAAGGATAAGCCAAGATGAATTATCCGTTGATCATATCGATCAGATAGCCTATAAAGTGTCTGGACAAGATAAGTTTAGGGCTCTGTTAAAAATTTTGAGAAAGGAAAGAGGAAAGAAGATACTAATATTTACTAATACAAAAGCGTTTGGAAGACGGCTTGCAGATAAATTAAGGCAAAGACGAATTAGAGTTTCATACATGTCCGGGGATCTTTCTCAAAAAAGAAGAGAAACAATACTATCTTGGTTTAGATCACGGGGTGGTAAGATACTAGTAGCATCTGATGTAGCTGCAAGAGGTATCGACATTGCTGACGTAAATATAGTGATAAACTATGATTTCCCAAGGTTCGATAGACTATATGTGCATAGAATAGGACGCACTGGAAGATTTGGTAGAGCAGGATTAGCAATATCTCTCATAACACAGGGAGACATGCGATTCTTCAATAAAATTCGTGCAAAAAATCAAAATATAACTATAGAGAGAATTTCTTAGGTATTAAACGAAATTTTTTGTTAAAGGAAGATTAGAGCTTAAAGAAAACCAACAAGTATTCTAATTTTCCTAATAATAAATTCCTTATTCTGTGGTATGAGCATCAGGATTGAATGAGTTCCAATTAACTCCAGCGAGCAATAATGGGATTTTTTCTTTATCCAATACCATTGTTTTAATTGGATATCTTCGATCATAAGGTTTAAAACTCCATTTTACCTCGAAGCCAAATAATTTGGAATTCTGTTTTATAATAGAGTCAATTTCTTTTGAGTTTTTCCAATAATATACATCAAAAATTCGTGATAAATGGCTAACTACGACTGATTCAACTACCTGATCTTCGTAAACCTTCTCTTTTACGAATCTGGATATTGTGTTGTATAAGAAGGGGTCTACTATATGTATTTTTTTTCGTTTTCTGTACATTATCCTGCCACTTAAATCAATGTATGGTACTACTTTAAGTACAAAAAGGTTCTCTAAAAACTCTATATAGTCTCTTACTGTGTTTGGAGACGAGGCGCTAACTTCCTTACTAATCCTGTTCCAACTGACAGGTGAAAGTCTTGCTCTGATTATGAGTGAAAGTATTTCTTTAACCAATCTTTCATTTCTCTTAGATTTAGTAATATCGCTTTTAAGCCAATCTATATATGTTTTATATGCACTGGTTATTCGTCCATTTTCATAAAATTCCCTTATAGCTAACGGAAATCCGCCGGTGACTAGATATCTCTGGAATATATCAAATATTTTTTCTTTAAAAATCCGATTAACATCAATAATTTCTTCTAATTTTTCCAGATCGAATTTTTGTGCTACTATTGGAACCTTGTGTAAAACCCGTAGATATTCGCTGAAATCCATAGGGAACATATAATAATCTCGTCCATATCCTCTTCTACCCGGAAAGCGTTCCTTCCCGGATATTAATTCTATACTTGCTGAACCAGATACATATATAACGTCATTCTTGAACAGCCCTTGATCGATTCTCGATTTTAATGCTCTCCACCACTCTTCTACAAATGTTACTTCATCTAGGAATATTATGGACTTCCGTACATTCATAGATTTTCTGTAGTTGTAATAATTATCAAGTATCTCTCCTAATTCCCTGAAATCTGTTAATTCGTCACAGGAATAGTAAAAAATAGATTCTGGCTTATACTTCCTCAACAAAATCGTATGTATAAACAAAATTATTGACATTGTCTTACCAATTTGTCTTGGACCTATTAGAAAATTTAAGGAGAAGCCTTCGGTATGAAATCTCTTTAATATTTCAGGAATCCATTTTATCCGATAGCTCTTCCATTCCGAAAACTTAAAGTGCTCCTCGCCAAACCACCACGGATTATACTCTTCCATTTGCAACACAATTGCAAATACTTTAAATAATATTTTGCAGTATTATTATAATAAAAGCTTTTAGTAATATCTATGGTGGTCCACAGGATAACGAGTATGCTAAAGCACTCTGGAAGGAATTTCAAACCTCGATCTAAAAATGATCCTAGAACTCTATGAACTACTTTGAGAGAATGTAAGACAATGGGAAGAAGAAACTGGAAGAGACTTCTATATTTCTATAAGATTTGGATACCAGCATTTCAATCCTGACTCAGGTACCGAGGAAAACGATCTATTTGGCCTCTAATATGTTAATGGAATGAACTGGAAATATGTCTGGCTAGATTATCCCAATAGGACTGCGAGTAAAGATTTCAGGATCTAATTTTGTAGCAATTAAGAACTCGGAGATCAATAATGCGTTCGAAGCTAATATATATTCGCATGGCAGAGCACTTGAAGGTATGCAACTGTACAATATTCCTAAAAGCAGGCAAAAGGTGAAAATCTAGTATTATATGTCGCTGGTGCGTCGCTATCCATTGGTGCAATTGGAATTATAGTCTATATCATTAAAAAAGTTAAAAAGAAAACGTTGGCTTAAAATCGATTTCACAAGATAGAGCTTAATACAGAGTGTGTTATATAATTAGAATCAGCCTGAATCAAGGAATATATTAATCGCCAGGAGCAAATTTACCGGTAATAAAACCACCGATTGCACCTATAATTGCCCCAAGAATGCCAAGGATCACACTAAAAATGACCAGGAAAATTCCGGAAATCAGTGTAAGTATTTCACCAAGACCTACAAATACTACTTCGAGAATATTAGAAACAGGACTAGATAAAAGACTTAGAGCGTTAAAGATAAGGAGTATGCTAAAAACAAACGTAGGTATAAATACAGTTAAGAAACCAGATGCCGCCATCGCCATCGCTTCTTGCAAGCAAACCGGCAATGAAAGCAGGTATTATAAGGACAAGAACAGTAGTTACTTCGGGAGAGAAAGAAGTCTCTGTAGAGTATAGTAAGTAGGGAATTCCCACTTGGAGAATTATTCCAACAATTGTTGGGATAGGTTTTCCCATTTTAAGCCCTCATATTATGTTTTAAAATTCATTAATTTAATCATAAGTTCAACTAAATTACTTAACCGATTGAAAAAATCACCTCTACGAGTTTAGTTCCTAGCACACATTAATTTGGCAAAAACTCCATTAAATTAAAGGAATAATATGATACGGGGGGTAATTTAAAAGTGTCAAAAAGAATTTAAGTAGACCCTCTTTCTTTGAAAAAGAATTCTCATCAAATCTAAGAGCTTTTGCGATGCAATTGATAAAATTTTTAGTTATTGTCTAGTGCCCATGTTTCTAAGATACCTTTAGAAAAAGAAGGAGCCGAGATAACATTTTTTATTATGTATTTTCTGTATTTAGGTGGTATTTTCCTCTATGTGTTATAAGTTTATGTTTTAAAAGTTATAATGCTAGGAGATCGATTATTATGCCGAAATTAAAAGGCAACATAATTAAATTTGATCCCAAATTCAAAAAGATATCATTTATGCCAAAAACTTCTGATTCGGAAGCCAAGAAAGAGCCATTGGAACTAAAGGTTACGGATCCCCAGCTCTGGGCCTTCATTAAGGGTTTATCTGGTGATGTAGAGATTGAATTCCAAGATGATAAAGAAAAAGTATTGACGAACATAAGGGGTAGGATCTACACGGTAATTCATGGCGTTTCTAAAAAATTTCAGAAGACCCTAGAAGAATCTGGCGAAATGGCTTCTTTTGTAGCTGAAAGAGTGCCTCTTGTTGGAATTTTAGGATCTTTCATTGGTAGCGGATCGGAACTGGATCTATTGATTATTGCACTTATGCTTTTCTTGGGTATACTCCTCTTAGTCTATTATTTAATATTAATACCAATACTGATTGCAATCCTTTCTATATTTACCTTAGGGGAATCCTGGTTTATGATGAAAAGAAAGATTTATTATTTAGAAGTAGAGTATAGGGATCCCACTTTAAAAGAAAGAATTAAAGGAATTTTGAAAATAATCTTGGGAAACAAGAGTGCGATAGAAGGAATACCTGAGTTTCTGATACCAGAAAATTATAAGAGCTTTCATAATGAGTTACTTAGGATTTACAATAACTTTTGGAAGGGAATAATCATTCAAGGACTTACATTGATTGTCGCAGGGCTTACTTTTGCTGTTCCGTGGCTTTTGCATATGGAGTTACCCATAAACTCCTTATATCTAGAGGTCATTTTTGGTTCGATCTTTGCAGTTGGTTTTATTATGTCAGTCTATTATATATGGAGAAGAAAGCTTATAGAAGTTCCTGGGAGTATTCTATACCTCTAATTACTTTTTTATTCATTTTTCGTAGAATTTCTTTATATATCTCGCTGCCAAGAGTCCTTCTGGATGGATATCTAAATATTGGCTATTCAGATACGGTGGTTTCGGATCACTATAGATCTTGTAGTATGTACTAACTAGCAAAACATGGTTGTAATAATGAAATTCTTTAATAGTATGAAAAAATCGGATTATAATCGAAAGAATAGCAGATAGCAAATATATAGGGACTTCACCGTGCATAAGCGCAAGTGGATGGGTTTCATCCAAATTACTATATTATACATCTTGCAGAACATGAATTCATATCTTACAATACCAAACTATAATCAGATAAGTCAGGAGTTTGGTGTAACAGATACATACCTTGGTGTTATGACCGGAGGCTATATCTTTTTTAGTGGAATTGCTGCTCTATTATGGTCATATGCATCAGATGCTA
>JAGGXM010000157.1 GCA_021163045.1 Thermoproteota archaeon
CATCAATAATCTATATATGGTGATTTAAATTTGAAGAAGTTAATCAAATTTCTAATATATTCCTTGGATGAGATCTTGGCTGGAATTATTATCGTATTAATACTTTACTTTTTATTTAGTGAAATCTTCATTACAGGAACAATTTTAGTTTCCATAGGTCTTTTAGTATTCTTACTAATTAAGTATTACGTAGTAAGAGATTATATAGAGTCTGGCATCGATAGGCACTATAGAATGGAATCTAGAACTGGTATAACCCTAACAGAGTTGAATCCCATTGGCTACGTTCGAATTGAAGGTGAAAAATGGCAAGCCCGTTCTGTTGACGATAATGCTATACCTCCAAATCGTAAAATAGAAGTTGTGAAAAGAGAAGGTCTGCTTCTCTATGTCAAAGAAATTAAGTAGGAATTAATAGGCACCAATTGTACCTTCTTTTCGCACGTTATTGTACATTTTATTGAATATAAAGAATGCAAGAGGGAGCATAATTAAGGAGTAGACCGTCATAAATAGAATATCCCCTGAAACATACATTGAAAAAATGCTCTCTCCATTTATAAACACTCTTCTAAGGGCATCCAAAGAGAATGTCAAAGGAAGTACATACGAGATTACTCTCAAATAGTGTGGCATTAAATGTATTGGGAAGAAGGCTCCACTGAAAAATTGATTTATCCATGTAAGAGCCCAAGAGATCGGATTGCCTTGCTTATACTTTAAAATCATTGCAGCACTAAGTAAACCTATTGGAAGATGACTTAGCACCATTAGAATTATTATTACAGCGCTTTGAAGAATTATTGGTATATTTAGGATAATACCAGCACCTAAAACATATCCTAAGCTCAGCCCAACAATCATGAAGATTATAGAATACACAAAGTAATAAAAGAAGTCTCCTAGAAATACAGTAGATATAGAAGTCTCAGTAGACACAACGCTTTCTAGGGTTCCATAATACTGCTCCAATCGTAGTGTTCTACCAAGGCTTCTTATACTTGCACTAATAAAATGATCGAATGAAACCCCTATCAAAGCAAATGCAAAATAGGTACCAGCATAGCCAGCAAATACGATTTGTTCGTTAGTTACAATGAATGAGAGTAAATAATATGTGAAAATTGATATTATCGTACTTGCAAAGTCAAAGACGATCCAGACTTTGTAGTTCCATCTTATTTTCGCCCTCCTAAGAAAACTTGCATAGATCCTAGAAAATATACTCGGCGGCTTCTCATTCTCTAATTCTAATGCTCTAAAGACTTCCGTGCAATCAAGCTTAATAGGAAGAGATCTCTCCAAGCTTTCTCGCCTCCTCATAATAATAATTCAATACCTTAAAACTTAGCCAAACAAGAGGTAAAAACAGGGATAGGGCTATTAAATTTATACTAGCTGCTGGGTCCCATATATTTATTCCTGAAATCATAACTTTTCGCATAAGTTCAAGACTATGAGTAAATGGTATCATTAGTGAAAGGTAATATAGCGGTTGATATTTCCGAAGAATCGCTATTGGATATACTACTCCGCCAAGAAACTCAATAGTTGTGGAGAAAACAAAAAGAACAGTTTCAATCTGCTTATAAAGGATTGCTATTGCAGCAAACAGGATACCAATACTCGCATGTACCAAAACCGAAAATAGTACAATAAAGATTATCTGTGGAAGGTTGTATACTGTTATTATAATCGGAATACCAATTAAAATTCCCGAGACCAACGTTCCAACAAACCAAAGGCTACTCCAAAGAAAACCAAAAAGCGCTTGGCCAATGATCCAGAGGTCTATACTTGTATTTGTAACGAGTATGGATTCAAATGTTCCAATAGAGATTTCTCTTTGCATACGTCTGCTTATTCTCGATATGGACGTCCATATGTATCGGCTAAGAGCAATTCCTACCAAAGCAAACGCTTGATATGATGTTCTGTATCCCAGTTTGGCTAGTTCATCTCCTGATACGAGGAAACCAATGAAATAGTAGATAAGCACATTTAAGATTATATCAATAACTTCTAAGAAGAATTGCATTTTATAATTAAGAAGTATCTTCATCTGCGCCCAAACAACACCAAATACTCTATGTATTTTCAGCTTTAATGATTGTTTTTCTAATCCTCGTCCGTATCGGAATGCATCTAATAAGTTTTCGGTGTTACTCAATATAATCTCCCCCTAGAATTCTGATGAATGCTTCTTCCAATGTTGGCAAGCTCCTTTCTATAGCCTCAATCTTCCAATCTTTAAGTTTAGTAACTAGCTCCGGAATGGTTTCGTATGGATCTCTTACAGCTATTCTAAATTCATAGATTCCTTCATCATTTCTCTTAGATAGTATTTTCTCTACAGAATTCATTTTCATGAGACTTGAAACCAGCTCATTTTCTGTTTTACCATTCATTCTAACTTTTAGAGAGACCACCTTCACTTTTTCTACTTTTTCCTTCATCTGTCTAGCGGATCCCACAAATATAATTTTTCCCTTATTGATGATTGCAATTCTATCACATAACTGCTCAACTTCAGTCATATTATGTGATGTGAACAGAATAGTCTTGTTTAACTCTTCATTTAATTCTCTTAGGAATTCCCTTATTTTTATCGCCGATGCCACATCAAGCCCTACAGTTGGCTCATCAAGAATAAGGATCGAAGGATTGTGTAGAAGTGCTCTGATTAATAATAATTTTATTTTCATTCCAGTAGAATAGTCTTTTACTAGACGATAAGCATCTTTATCAAGATCCAAGAATTTCAGAAATGTTTTTATTCTGATCTCTGCAACTTTCGAATTTACCCCTTGTAATGTAGCAAAATATTTTAGATTATCATAACCGCTTAATCTCCAATATAAAGCTCTACCTCCCGTTTCGCCCTGCATCCACCCAATGCTTTGGCGAACCTTCATAGGCTCTTTATATATGCTATATCCATTAACTAAAACTTCTCCTGAGTCGGGTATTAACAAAGTAGAAATTATTTTCGTTAACGTTGTCTTTCCTGCACCATTAGGACCTAATAAGCCAAAGAATTCTCCTTCCTTCACCTCAAAAGATACATTATCAAGTGCAACAATTTGTCTATTGTGACCTATTCTAAATACCTTCGTTATATCTCTAACAATAATTGCGTTGTCCATTAATATCCATCTCCAAATAATATGTAAGTTGGTCACAGAAATTCTATTTCAGTTATTTAAATTATATTTTTGAACCAAATTATATTAAGAATAGTGTAACTATATTCCTAGAGACTGAATATAAAAAAAGAACTAAAGTTAAAAAGTAAAAAATAGTAATAGAGGATCTATTCCTTTTCCATAGCGATTATTTGGACGGGGCAGGACTCAACTGCCTGCTTAACACAGTCCTCTAGTTCATCAGGCACTTTCCCTGCTCCTAGATCATCACCAACACGATATTGCTCAACAATTGCAGCTTTGCCATCATCACCCCATTCAAATACATCGGGGCAGAGTGAGATACATACTCCATCAGAAATACATTCATCCCTTCTGATTGTAACTTTGATTGGCATTATTTTCACCGCAAAATTACTGTTATAGTATATGGACAGATATACAATAAACAGCTATAAAAATAATATTAAAAATTTTCCCATAGGCAATTAAAATATTGTATATAATACGAGATATAACATGAATATCCCATATTAGAAAAAAAATTTGAAGCAAAAATTTAACTTTCTTTCATGTTTTGCGCCTTTTGAGTTAAAATAAGATCCTCTTTATGTGAAATAAACAGAACTGCAAGCGTCTTCCGCTCCATTAGCTCGATTCCTTTACTAATAAATATGTAAAATACAGTTATTCCTAGCGCCATAATTAATCTTTCGAACGGGATAAATGGAATTGCCATGTTCCAGTAAATACTTGGGATTTCTAAAAAATAGAGATATATTATAGAACCAAATGCATGATCCACAAACGTTGCGCTTAAAGCATATATATAGATTTTAAGAATCTCAAATCTCTTTATTACCCTATCCAAATACGATTTCGAGAGCGTAATTATTATAGGTATTAACCAAAACAGAGAGAAATACCAAACAGATCTGCCTATTGGATGAACTAAGAATAAAAGAATTGCTGTTAATGAAAAAATAATGACTTTTCGGTCTCCTTTAAATACTCTCGCGAATTGAATTCCACCGAATAAAACCGGAAAATATGAAAGATATGATATAATACTCTTTGGTGTTGAGATTCCAACTAAAAATTGAATCATTTTAGCGCCAAGAATTGCAACGGAACCATAAGTTGTTCCTACAATTTTTGGAATAATCGGAGAGAACATTACTATAAGGGAAAAATGCGACCCAGTACCAAAAATAGGCTCTAATTTTACTTTTGAAAATATTATAGTAAGAGACATGAAGAATAATGTAAACATAACTCTTGTTATGGGGTGGAATCTAAAATCATTGTTTGTCATTTTCTTACCTCCAAGACGACTTTAAAATCAAAATCTACATCTTTACCTAATATACTAGTTAACTCTTTTTTCTTATTAATATTCATCCGATAGCCAAGTATATCGGTTAGGTCAATCTCAAGAGATCCTTCCCTTAGATTATTATATTTAATTCTATACTCATCTCCGAGCTGGAATAGAGAATCAATTAGTTTTTTAACATCCTTATAGCATTTACCCTTAAATGTTCCTCTACATATGTTTTCGCTTATACAAGATGGCCCAGCTCCTTGAAAAATGAGCGGGTGAACAATATATCCAGCCAGAAGAAGCACAAAAGCAACTGTTCTGATCTCCCATTGTGCATCATAGCATGTTCTTTGGTATATTATGTGAAGTAATTCTTCCGCGTCCATTGCAGTAGAAATGTGCGTTTTTACTCCTATTGGAAGTAAGAATCTCGCATCTTCTGGAGGAATACCGGATTCGAGCATTTTTAGATAAGATTTCCCAGAGTTTATCTGCGTTCTTACATATTCTAGAATCACATTAACATCCTTTTGAAGTATCGTTGGAGGTATTACAAACCAATTATAGTTATTAGGATCTACTTTTACGTATCTTAGACTCTGTTGCATGTGCGCTGCCATTCGATATCGAACCCATTGATGAGTAAAACTTCTTGAAACATCTTTAATGGTAAAGATATAATATGGAAAATCTAAAATAGAACTTAGTTTCATTTCTTTACTTAATTTTATCATCATTTTAATCTCTTTTTCTGTCGGTTCATATTCTGCAAGAGTTTTATGGGATCTTGTTGCTAGTCCGCCTGCGGTTAATATTTTTTCCGCATCTCGGATATATTCAACTAATGTAACCTTCATAAAATCACATCTCTTAACATACTCAGAAACTTATAAAACATGATAAAAAGTTCGGATTAAAAAAGAATACTATTCTAATATTTCGAGGAACTGAATGCATATTTTATCTCCATAAATTCTTTCTTCATTTCTATTACATCATTCTTCACATTTTGCTTTTTCCTTAAGATTTTGTATATTAGTTTCGCAATATATTCCATTTCATTTTCTTTCATTCCCCATCGGGTTAACTCTTGAGTCCCTATCCTAATTCCACTAGGATTATGTGTAGCATCATAATCTGTATCCCATGGTAGCGCCATCTTATTAACTATTATGTTATTTTTTTCTAATTCCTCCGCAACAACAGCGCCACCACCAAACTCTTTAATATCAACTATTATCTGATGCGATTCTGTAAATCCCCAGTCCGCAGCAAGAACTTTAAATCCCAAATTATAAAGAGCCTCACCAAGCCTCTTGGCGTTATTTATTGTTTGTTTAGCATATTCTTTTCCAAATTTGTTCATCTCAAGCGCAGTAATAGCTAAAGCTGGCAATCTATGAATATGATGGTTGCTTATAGTCCCCGGAAAGATCGCCCGTTGAATTTTTTTCCATAGATCCATAGAGAGTTCTTTATTAGCAATAATTATCCCTCCCTGAGGTCCCGGAAACGTTTTATGTGTCGATGCTGTTAAAACATCCGCTCCCTCTTCAAGTGGCCTCTGAAATTCTCCCCCATAAATTAAGCCAAATACGTGAGCTGCATCGTAAATTACCTTTATCTTTGAGTCGATCTGTTCTTTTATTTCTTTTATTGGCTCTGGAAAAAGAAACATAGATCTTCCAAACATAACAACTTTTGGTTTAACACGCTCTATCAGCTCTACCGTCTTATCTACATCGCATCTCATTTTTTTGTAATCGAAGTACATAGGGATATCTTTTAATCCAAGTCCTCCAGCAATACCATATCTTGTTGATGACACATGCCCCCCCGCCGTCAATCCGGGGGAAATAAATACATCCCCAGGCTTCATAAATGCCCTATAAATACATAAGTTTGCAACTGCGCCGCTAATAGGTCTGACATCTACATATTGTGTATCAAATCTATTGCCAAATATATTAATGCATGTAGTTTCTATTTCATTTGCATATTTAGTTCCCTGATAGTGAGAAACCACATCATGTTCATTATATCTGCTTTCAAAGTCGGATATGTAGTATTTTTCCGCCAAAGGAGACATAACATTTTCAGAGGCAATCATATTTAAGCATTCTTCTCTGCGCCATTTATTTTGGAGATTTACTATCTCAATTATTTTCTCAAGCAAAGCAGAAACCTCATTTCAAAAACTACTATTAAATTATTTAAAATTAAAATAAGTTTTTCTTGTTAGATTTAATACTAGAATGAAAGAAAAATTCGAATTTAATGAATCTATTTA
>JAGGXM010000130.1 GCA_021163045.1 Thermoproteota archaeon
ACCGAAAGGAGCATTAGATACATTAAAGCATCAAGTTCTAAAAATATTGACAAATATGAAGAGATATAGCTTCTTGATTGATAAGTCAAGAGTGTTAAATAATAATGTTAACTGAATGACCTAGAGGCAAAACATGCTTGCCAAATTTGAACAAATTCATCCTAGACTTCAGAAGTAAATATCGAATATTTTTAAAAAATTTATAAACTGCAAATATTTAAAATCAAGTACAGCAGGAGATTCCTATGCCTTTTAGAATTCTAAAAAAGAAAATACTAGCACCAAATATTAAAAAAATTATAGTAAAAGCCCCTCTGATTGCTAGAAAAGCAAAGGCTGGACAATTCGTAATCCTAAGAGTAGATGAACATGGCGAAAGAATTCCATTAACTTTAGTCGACTGGAATGAGAAAGAGGGAACAATAACACTGATATTTCAAGAGGTGGGAGTTTCAACACTAAAACTAGGACTTCTGGAAGAAGGTGACGAAATTCATGATATACTGGGTCCTGTGGGTAATCCTGGAGAGTATGTAAGAGATCAAACAATATGTGTAGTCGCTGGTGGCGTTGGAATCGGTGCAGCATATCCTAGAACAAAACAACTTAAGGAGCTGGGTAACTATATTGTTTCTATTATCGGTGCAAGATCTGCCGAATTATTGATTCTAGAAGAAGAAATGAAAAAATATAGCGATGAGATATACATAACTACTGATGATGGATCCAAAGGACGTAAAGGCTTTGTTACTGAAGTATTAAAGGAACTACTTGAAAAAGGAAGAAAATTCGACCAAGTACTATCAATAGGCCCTCCAATAATGATGAAAGTTACTTGTGATGTTACTAAACCTTTTGGCGTAAAAACAATAGTAAGCCTTAATTCTATGATGGTATGTGGAATGGGTATGTGCGGAGCTTGTAGAGTTACTGTTGGTGGTGAGACTAAATTCACCTGCGTTCATGGACCGGAATTTGATGGTCATCTTGTAGATTTCAATGAGCTAATGATGCGTTTACGCATGTATAAAGAGGAAGAACAAATTGCCCTTGAAAAATTTAAGAAAAATATATTGGTGAAGAGCCATGCCTCTGGATAAAGAACGATTAAAAAGAGTACCCATGAGAGAGCTAAGCGTCGAGGAACGCATAAAAACTTTTAATGAGGTCCCTCTAGGGTATACTGAAGAAGAAGCCATTAAAGAAGCCTCTAGATGTTTACAATGTGTAAAGCCCTTCTGTGTAGGCGGCTGTCCTGTAGGAATAAACATTCCGGCCTTTATCAAGGCGATCAGTAAAGGTGAATTCGAAGAAGCCCTAAAAATCATTAGAAAAGCAAATATAATACCTGCGATAACTGGAAGAGTTTGCCCACAAGAAGATCAATGTGAAGGTCGCTGTGTTATGCATAAAATAGGAGATCCTATAAATATCGGTGCACTTGAGCGATTTATTGGAGATTGGGCGCTAAAACACAAATCAGAGTTATTCAAAGTACCGGAAATTCCAAAGAAAAATAAGCAAGTCGCTGTTATCGGAAGCGGACCTGCAGGTATCGCCGCTGCTGCGGATTTAGCAAAAATGGGATACGATGTAACAATGTTTGAAGCTTTACATGAACCTGGCGGGGTTCTGATGTATGGTATTCCCGAGTTTAGGCTTCCTAAAAGGATCGTGAGATCCGAATTGGAATATCTTCGAAAACTGGGTGTTGAAATAAAAACAAATGTTTTGATAGGTAGAACTATAACATTAGATGAACTCCTAAAGGAATTCGATGCAATATTCATTGGAACTGGTGCTGGATTACCTAGATTTCTCGGAGTTCCCGGAGAAAATCTTAATGGAATTTATTCCGCCAATGAGTTTCTAATAAGAATAAATCTCATGCGTGCTTTCGAATTTCCAGAAAAAAGCGATACACCTATCAAGGTATTCGGAACTGTTGCTGTAATTGGCGGTGGTAACGTAGCAATGGATGCAGCGAGATCCGCATTAAGAATGGGTGCTGAAGAAGTCAAAATAATTTATAGAAGAACAGAGAAAGAAATGCCAGCCAGAGCTGAAGAAATAAGACGGGCAAAAGAAGAAGGTATACAATTTAAACTTTTAACACAACCGATAGAGTTCATAGGTGAAAACGGATATGTTAAAAAAATTAAGTGTATTAAGATGAAACTAGGTGAGCCTGATGAAAGTGGCAGAAGACGGCCAATTCCAATACCTGGATCCGAATTCGAAGAAAAAGCAGATATAGTAGTACTCGCTGTGGGGCAGAGACCAAATACAACTGTAACATTCGGTACTAATAATCTAAAATTGACTAAATGGGGTACCATCTGGGTAAATCCAGAAACTCTAGAGACTTCTATTAAAGGCGTGTTTGCCGGTGGAGATATAGTCACTGGCGCAGCTACGGTAATCTCTGCAATGGGCGCTGGAAGAAAAGCAGCTAAATCTATCAACGCTTTCCTTTCTAAGCAATAATTTTTTCATTCTTCTCTTAAAGACGTATTAATGGGAGATTGAAATTCTATACAACGAGAAAATGTTAGATTTGGTAAATGAATAGAGAAAAAATATAGAATAATATGTCGTTATTCTCCATTTACGTTTCTTGTTGCTACAATAGGTACCCCGGTCCCCACAATATCATCGACAATAACATCGCCGATCTTAATCGGAGGCTTGAGTTCTAATTTTGAGAGATATTTCACAGCTTCAAGTAGCTTCGCCTTAGGAATAGGTTTAGCTGTTTTAACCGAGACCGTTGGGAGACTCCCTCCCTTTACTTTTACAACCGTCATAAGTATTCTCTGCGGGTTTGTGACTTCTTGTATAGCGTACTCTTTACCTTTAGGACATTTATAACCCTTAATATCAATGATTTTTGCTCCGACTTTTTTAACTATTAACTCGCATCCAATTGGGCAAACAATACATGTAAATTTTAATGTCTCTTCTTTTTCTTCACCCATTTTCATCCCTCCGACCTCGGCTCAACAGAAATGGTTATTTTATCCTCTTCTAAATTCTCAAACTGCTTTTTCCTAATCTTAAATCTAAGCATCTCTGGAGGCTTAACTCTAAGCATTCTTAGCTTCATACCAACTTCGGGTACTTTTAAGTAAACATCTTCTTCTGGCTGAGAAACTCTACCGTAGAAAAATACATCATTTTCTCCTGTGATGAGTTGTGGGACGATCAATCTTACATTTCTACCCTTCACAACAGATTTCTGAACACAAGATGGAAAACCTCCTTCTTGAATAAACTTAATCGCGCTTGTAGCCGCAGCCTCGCCTTGTTCGGCGGCATAATCTACAAGATCATTAATGACTAACGCATTTCCTGCTAGGAATACACCAGGAATTGTGGTCTCTAGATATTCATTAACTACAGCACTCTTTGTAGCAGGGTCCATAAAGGCTCCAGCCCGCATAAGAAGTTCTACTCTTGGAAGCAAACCGGCAGAAACAATTAACGTATCGCACTTAATCTCAAACTCGGAGCCTGGAATTGTATTTAACTTTTCGTCCACTTTACCAACAATTACACCTTCAACTCTCTTCGTTCCATTTACACTTATAACTTTATGACTCAGGTATAACGGTATACCAAAATCTATTAAACATTGTTGAATGTTTCTAGTAAGACCACCCGGATATGGGAGTATCTCTATAACAGCCTTTACATGAGCTCCTTGTAGAGCAAATCTTCTAGCCATAATTAATCCTACATCGCCAGATCCAACTATCACAATCTCCTTACCAGGCATCATTCCGTAGAGATCCATCATTGTCTGTGCTTGTCCTGCGGTATATACCCCTATTGGTCTATATCCAATAATCCCGATTTCATGTCTTTGACGCTCTCTTGCGCCTGTGGCAAAGATTACAGTTTTCGCATGTATATCAAGCAATCCCTCTGGCGAGGAGGCCCTAACAATTTTCTCGTCATATTTCCTGGGTATAAGTTCAATAGCATACGCTTGGTTATGGACCTCAACACCAAGATTTCTGACTTTCTCATAGAGTCTAAAGGCGAATTCCGGCCCAGTTAAATCCTCCCGATAGTAATGAAGACCAAAACCTGGATGTATACACTGAGGCAATACTCCTCCAAGTTCCTCTTTTTCATCAAGTAAGACAACATGCTCTGCACCAAATTCTTTTGCCTTCGCGGCCGCCGCTAGACCGGCAGCGCCCGCCCCAAGAACCAATACATCAGCATATATTTTTTTCATGCCGCTTCCTCCTTCTTTTCTTCCTTCATAAAAACAGTCACATCACCAAAGCCGATCTCGGAACCCGGCCCTGTTTTTGTAACTTTCCAGACCGGAATCTTTAATTCTCTTGCGAGAATCTGTGCTATCTTGAACATGCAGAATGATCCTTGACAATCTCCCGTCATAGCTCTTGTTCTGAACTTGATTCCGTCCAATGTCGTTGCGCCCCTCTTTATAGCTTCGACAATCTCTGCCTCTGTGACTAGTTCACATTGACACACGATCTTGGCATATAATGGATTCTCCTGAATAAGTCTATCTCTTTCCTCCCAAGATGCATCGTGGAACCTTCGAATTTCCCTCCGATATGGATTCCATTTCTTCTTCTTAACCAATTCTGCACCTCTTTCTTTCATTATCTCCACAATTTTATATGCAATCGCTGGGGCGGATGCCAAACCTGGTGATCTGATTCCTGCTGCGTTTATAAAGCCCTCAACCTCATCATATG
>JAGGXM010000034.1 GCA_021163045.1 Thermoproteota archaeon
CTTTAGAGCTCTTTGTTAATTTATATCAAATACTAACGAAAAACTTACAGAAGTAAATATCAACGATGTAGTTTGCCTTCGAGAATGATGCTATGGTGTATGATTTTAGAATTCTCTAGTACTAATTATGGAAATACTAGTTTGAAGTCGATAAATATATAATAAAAGTAAACCTTTCCAAAATAATGTTATTTGGGTGTCAGTATGATTCTTCTAATAGGGCATGCTATCCAAGCAATTCTATCATTAATTGCTATATATTTTCTCTTAAGGGAGTCCTTTAGGTGAATATTATTCACAAAAATATTTATTGCTGCTTTTTTCGTTCTATTAGAGTTAGCATTCCAAGTAATATTACTATAATTGTTGAGATAATATTAGATATCTTGCCGACAAGGGAAACTGCATTTAGGAAATCTACTATATTTATGAAAACGATCAGTGCTAGGAATATAATAGCCAATCCCTGTTTTGGCTTCTCATCATATGTTTTGAGAAGCCAAGGAATGAACATTAGAAAAAGCCCGCCGCCAGCATTACCAGCAATCCCTAAAGCTTCAACTACGATATCTTCGATATCGAAGATTTCTATTGCAATAACTGAGAATAGTGTTACTAATGTTATAAGAATCCATAAGTGATTCCGATCTACTTCAATTTCAGAGCTTATTCTATCGGCAAGTGTATCTGTGAATCCAAGATATGCTACAGAGACAGATATTATTGCAAATATTGCAGCAAAAGTTATTACAAAATAGGAAAGCAAATTTAGGCCAACAATTTCTAATTTTCTTGCTAACGCGATTAGTGCATGTTCACGATTTCTATTAGAGAGCAAAAGAATAGACGGATCTACAGAAAGTATTATGGCAACTGTAAAAATTACGTATGTAATTAATGAAATCAATATGCCTAAGAGCAAAATAATACTACTCTCACGTCTATCAGAGACAATCCACTTATAAATCAAGATATTATAAACTCCAGAGCCTATGTACATAAATATTATTACACCAACCGGTTCTAAAAGCTTAAGCGGGTCTAAGGTGTATATAACATAATTCTCAGACAACGTGCCGAAAAAAACGATTATCAGCAATCCCATTAGTGCCACAGAAATTATCGAAAATATCTTGAAAACAGTTAATAATGCACTTGATTGATGTCTTGGGTGTATTTCCTCATTCTTGTCTTTTGTAATTGTTATGAACTTCTCTGGGAAAAATTCTCCGATTATTAAGGAGAAAGTAAATAATATAGCTGAAAATAAGGTGAGATTAATTGAAAATGAAAGTAAAGATAGCAATGCAGTTGAGAAAATCCATATAGAAAGCATCATAATTATCTTTAGGATCATGGCTTTAATTGGAGTAAGATCTTTTTGCTCCTTTCTAAATTGGCTAACAATGTAAACTACTATTGACATTAGGATAATTCCTATTGCTACAAGCGGCATACTGAAGTAGTTGCCCATGGCCAATAGATTTATTGATTTTGCACCATAGATGATATAAATTAGATCTGCTGGAAAAACGTACATAAGAAGTCCTATTGTGAATGTAAGTATTGCTATCTTGCCTAGCCCTGAAAGTCTCATAGCATCAATATATAATCCTAATCCAAAGGCTTTATTCTTAGTTATTCCTTCTGTCAGTATTACACTCTTTATAACGCGTTCATAAATTTTCATAAATATGATAGCAAAAATCACGAGAAACATTATAACGGGTATTAATCCTGAATTGATAGCTACAAAGGGTAAAGCTAAGATCCCACCACCAACTATAATGCCAGCGATATAAAAAGCCAATAATGTTCGCCGATAGGATGCACGCCGTACCATGAACCTCGCCTCTCTTTGAAAAATAAGCGCAAATAATGTTCCATTGCTGAGAATAACGTTGATTTATTAAATTAGAATTAGCTGTAAATATCTCACGATATTAAGTACTTATAACATAGATGATAAAGAGCTGGCTATATGCTAAGCCATTAGTGTGTTTTTATGTATAAGATTGATATTATTTTTCCCTGAACCTCGCTAGCTATGATAATTTTTTTGACATAAAAATTTCTTTAATATACCCGTTCTGGAACCAGCCCGGATAAGACCCATGTTCCTCAAATCCAAATTTTTTATAGAGTCGTATCCCAGCTGGATTTACATTGAATACTGATAGACAGATTCGTCTTAAATGAAGTCTTTTTGCGAGGAGAATTGCTTTTTCCATTAAAAGAGAACCGGCACCCAAGCCATGGTATCTTTCGTCAACGAGCATTCCTAGATTAGCAACTCCTTTTAGAACATCTTCATCATATAACGAGAGAGATAGAAAGCCTATTGGTATGCCCTTCTTTTCATCTATGCATGTTAGTGTATATAGCTTCTTTCTTAGAACATTCTGCCAAATGATTTCTCTATTTATATATTGAAGTCCCTCAAAAACTCCACTTCCCATCGTTCTATAAACGTTGTTTTGGTTGAATATCTCTTCGAATATACTCAAGTCTTGATATCTAAGCCCACGAACTTTAAAAGAATACTCATCAACTTTTTCTACATCCTTTACAGGATACAGTTCCTCACTTTTGTATAGCCTTGTAACATCAAATTTGTACTTATCACGCAAATCCACATACAAGACTATTCTCGAATAGAGCTTCCCATCGAAGGAGACCATTTCTGGGATTTCTGCAGCCACTTTAGAATCATGAGCTATTAGGTTAGACATGATGTTTTTCTTATAGCCGTAAATAGCTGTTCTGAGAAACAATTTTTCATTCGCCACTGCCTTTTTAATTATGAAACTAAGAATGCCCTCTAAATATTCAGCTCTCTCTGTAATTAATCTGAAATAGCCTGTTGGTGCTGTCTTTTCTCGACCAAGTATATATGAGAAAACACCCATAATCTTGTCTTCTAATAGAATCAGATAAGAATTTTCTAGAGGAAAATACTTAAGGATTTTTTCCTTTGGCAAAGGTAGAATAAAGCCAAGTTGCTCTATGTGTTTATTAATAAAATCAATAACTTCATTGATATTCCTTTCAATATTTCTAATTTTTAGAGCCATAATATTCACGTCCCATTCAATGACTAACTTGGAGAAACTCCGTATATTATCTTATTATTACTTCACAATAGTTTATCTAAAAAAACTACTTGTGGTAATTATTCATATTTCTTCGAGATGATATATAATCATATTTAGGTGACCATATGATCATCAATGAGGATATTATTCTCCTAGATGGGCTCCCCTATGTTTACATTAAATCCATTGACACAATTGTTTGCGCGGACTTCCATTTAGGCTACGAAGTCGTCCTAGCCGATGAAGAGGGCTATTTCTTGCCTCAAGCCCAATTCCATGAAATTTTAGACGAGTTAAAAAGAATTACTAAGCAGTTTAGAGCTAAAGAAATAGTTATTGTTGGGGATTTAAAGCATAAATTTAGTAGAAGAACCAGACAGGAGACAAGAGAAGTCCTAAAAATCTTAGAATTCATTAACCAAAACTTTGATAAAGGCATCCTTGTTAGAGGAAATCATGATAATTTCATAAGAGGCTTGTTTAATAGGTATGAAAACATAGATTTTATAGATCGTTATTATATAGAAGGAAGATATCTTTTTACTCATGGACACATTTTAGATGAAGATATCGAGAAAGAAGCTGTAAATAAAACTCTTGTAATAGGCCACGAACACCCCGCACTTCTCCTTTACGATGATATTGGCGGAAAAATAAAGATTCCTACATTTTTATATGGAGATACTACCCTTAATGGAAAAATTTTAGTATTACCCGCAGTATCACCTTTAATGTCTGGAATTGAAGTTAATCTTATCTCTGAGAGCGAATTCCTATCACCAATTATAAGAAAATATGTCAATGTTGACCTCTTAAAGCCATATGGAATACTTAGAGGAAAGGAAATTCTAGAGTTCCCCCCATTAAGGCTCTGGAGAGGGATCCCCGAACGTACAAGATTTTCCTAAATGAGGTGCATCGGATTGGGCATAATGTATGCAAAGAAAGCTCAAACCGATGAGAAAGTCCTAGAACTCTTACATCCACTTCTAAGGACATGGTTTAAGAAACGTTTTAAGACATTTACGCCTCCACAAAGGTATGCCATACCTTTGATTTCCGAAGGCAAAAATGTTCTAATCTTCAGCGCGACAGGCAGTGGAAAAACCCTATCTGCGTTCTTATCCATTCTTAATGAATTATACTACATGGAAATAAAAAATAAATTAGAAGATCAGGTCTATTGTGTTTATGTTTCGCCACTTAGGGCATTATCGAATGATATTAGACGGAATCTTGAGGAGCCTTTAAGGGAGATGACAGTACTTGCAGAAGAACTGGGTTATCCTAAACCAAAGATAAGACTAGCAGTTAGAACGGGAGATACCTCGCAGAGTGAGAGATCCAAAATGCTTAGGAAACCTCCACATATCTTAATAACAACGCCAGAAAGTTTAGCTATTGTTCTGAATGCTCCCAAATTTAGCAAATTACTAACTAATGTTAAATGGGTTATCGTAGATGAGGTTCATGAATTAAGTGATAATAAGAGAGGTTCTCACTTAAGCTTAAGTTTGGAGCGACTTCAAGATCTTGTTGGTGAAAAAGAGTTTGTAAGAATTGGATTAAGCGCCACACAAGCACCAATAGAGGAGATTGCTAAGTGGCTAGTAGGCTATAGAGATAATGGTGAAACTAGAGACTGCACTATTGTTAATGTTTATTTTACTAAGAAAATTGATATGAGAGTATTATCACCTGTTGAAAACCTATTGGGTTCCTCCTTTGAAGATGCTACTGAACAAATGTATCATCTAATAAGAAAATTGGTTGAAAACCACAGAACAACATTAATATTCACAAATACGAGAAGCGGAACCGAAAGGGTTGCGTTTAAACTTAGGGAAATTTTTGGTAGCAAGTATATTGACGCGTTAGGAGCGCATCACAGTAGTTTAGGCAAATATACACGTTTAGAGGTTGAAGAGAAATTAAAGAAAGGTGATATGAAAGCGGTAGTGAGTTCATCATCCCTAGAATTAGGTATTGATATTGGATATATCGACCTCGTTATTCAGATAGGATCACCCAAGAGTGTAGCTAAGGGGCTACAGAGAATTGGTAGATCTGGACACGCTTTAGATAAAGTTTCTAAGGGACGAATCATTGTATTTGATAGGGATGATTTAATAGAGTGCGCAGTCCTCGCTAGAGCCGCTTATGAAGGAAAAATAGATAGAGTACAAATTCCTAAAAATCCATTAGACGTTCTAGCTCAGCATATTGTTGGAATGAGCCTAACTAAAAAATGGAACATTCTAGAGGCTTTCAAGCTAATTAAACGATCATATACTTTTCACACACTAGAGTTCGATCAGTTTATGAGTGTGATAAAATACCTCGCTGGTTTTTACGCAGATTTAGAGGATAGACAGGTTTATAGAAAAATTTGGTTTGATCCCAAAGATGGTATTTTCGGAAGGAAGAAAGGTAGTAGAATGATCTATTATCTAAATCTTGGTACGATACCTGACGAAGCAGATTTTACCGTCGTTCTTGAAAATGTTAATAAACCCTTAGGGCATCTATCAGAACCATTTGTCGAGCGATTGGCACCCGGGGATGTTTTCGTTCTAGGAGGGAAAACATATGTATTCAAGAGAGTAAGCGGAATGCGTGTAATTGTTATCCCAGCGAAGGGTAGACGCCCAACAGTACCATCTTGGGTTGGCGAAATGCTCCCTCGAAGCTTCGATTTATCCATTGAAGTTTGCAAATTTAGAGAAATGATTGAGAAGAAGATAAAAGATAAAGTTCCTGATGAGAAACTTATTGACCTACTTATAAGGAAGTACAGAGTCGATAAAAATGCCGCCAAAAGTATAATTGAATACTTTAAGGAACAAATTGCTGTTGCAAATATGGTTCCAACTCATAAAAGACTAGTTATCGAAGAATATTATGATCTAAAAGGGAGGCAAAATATTATTTTCCATTTCCCATTTGGAAGACGCACAAATGACGCTTTAAGCAAAGCATATGCTTATGTTATCACTAAAGAAATCAAAGAGAATGTGGCAACTTCGCTTACTGATAATGGTTTTATGCTGATATTACCGCAAGGCAAGCATATAGATATCGAAAGAGTTCCTAAACTACTAAAATCTAGCAAACTTAGAGAGGTCCTTAAGAGGGCTGTATTCAATACTGAATTATTTAAACATAGATTCAGACACGTAGCAACGAGAAGCTTTATGGTATTAAGAAATTACAAAGGGCATTCAATATCTGTTAACAGGCAACAACTCAAATCCCAACAAGTTCTAAATATTCTCAAGAAACAATATCCCGATTTCCCTGTTTTGACTGAAACATTTAGAGAAATCTTCGAGGATTTAATGGACATCCAACATGCGGAAGAAGTACTAAAATGGATCGAAAGCGGAAAATCTAAAGTTGAATTCTTACATAGCAAAGGGATCCCCTCACCATTTGCACATTCACTCATATTAGTGGGCGCTGAGGATGTCGTAATATTAGAAGACAGAGATGCTTTACTCAGAGAACTACATAGAAAGATCTTAGAGAAAGTTTTATCTAGAGAATCTATCTCAAAGCCACTTTATAATACAAACACAATTGAAAAATTAGTTTCTATACGACAACATCTAACTGATAAATCTAAAGGACTTCGCAAGAAGGATATTGTAAGAATTCTTGAGAATGTTGGTCCATTATATCTCTTCAGAGAAAGAAAACCATCAATATTCGAAAGAATGAATGCAAAAAGAGAAAATGTTATTAAATGGGCTCGTGAGCTCCTAAAGAGAAGAAAAATTATTAGTTTTAGGTTCCCTAATGGTAATGCAATGTGGATTGCAATAAAGGACTTTCCAATCTACTATAATGCTGTTTATAGAGATTTTATAATAGATGAACTCGGTCGGAGAGTAATTGATTACTTAAAGCGAGTCGGTAAAGCAAGTACGAAAGACCTACTTGATAAGTTTAAAGTTGGTTTCTCTAGATTACGATTAAGCCTAAAGATTTTAGAGCAGAAACAAATCATATGTAAATCCGGGTTTATCGAAACTGATGATTATGAAGACATAGTCATTTGGTGTTTGACTGAAGATTTTGTACCCAAGAAATTACGAAAGGATCTCAATACCTTAGACCAGAAAGAAGCCCTAATGATTCTAATTGGAAAATATCTAAAAGCCAATGGCCCCACTACCTCAGAAGAAATCTCAAATTTAACCGGTCATCCAAAGGAATTCATAGAAAAGATCTTAAATGAAATGGAAAATAAAGGTCTAGTGATTAGTGGCTATTTCTATGCTCTGAAAAAGAGACCCCAGTACATACTTTTCGAGGATAAAGCCATATTAGATATAATAGAGAAAAACCTAACCGGAGAAAAAATGTATCCAGAAGATGTCTTAAAGGGATTTTTACTGATCAAAAACAGACTAATCAATTCGAGAAAACTTAAGAGCATAGAGAAAAATATATTAGAGCTTCTAGAAGAGCTGGGTCCTTTGAGAAATGTTGAGGAATTTAGGGCACGGCTAAAAAACTTCGATTACTCGCAATTATTGAAGTTACAAAAGTCTAAAAAATTAGTGCTTGCTAAAGGTTGGAAGAATAAGCTTTTCTTTATGTTACCAACCCAATTACTTCTTTTTAGAAAGGTCTATAATCCTAGACCAGAACTAAGCGATAAAGAAGAGTTTGTGCTTAAGATTATTGAAAAGTTCTGGCCTATCGATAAATCAGGTATTTCTGAGAAGTCTAGCCTAAGTAGAGAAATTATCAATAGAACATTAAATTCACTAGAATCCAAATTCTTAATTGTCCGTTGGCTTCCCGAAAAAGAGAAGAGCAACAAGATACAGTTCGCACCGGCAAAAATCTTCACCAATAAAGTAGACATAAGCGGAAAATCTCATGACTACTTCTTAGCAAAGTTTGTATATGAGATCATTAAATGGTTCTCACCGATTCCTAAATATAATCTGAAATATCTCCTAAAAATACCTGATTACGAACTTAGTTGGATTTTGCATAGATTACTTAAAGCAAGGAAAATTGTTGAGGTAAATTTGGCCAGTATTTTTTACGATAGTGTATACTTAATTCCCAGCGAGCTCGAAAAATTAGAAGACCTATACGAGCAATATCTATCCGGCACTCTCTCAGATGATCTAAAAGAAATCACGAATTTACACACATTCGATTCTCTTGTCATAAGAGGCATTAAAAAATGAGATAAGTCATTCTTTATCTAATTTATGTGTTTAGTTTTTCTCGTACTAGTCCTAAGGAATTTAGGCATCTTCTTCAATAAAAACTATGATAAAGTCTATAAAAAATACAGCAGAAACGGGATTGAAATTAAATTTTTAAACGATTTCTCTTGGTAAAAAACTAATTTTTATAGTATTTACCATAATCCTTTATTAACTATTCTTCACGGGGGGTCGATGTGTCTTCTCAAATAAAGAACGTTACAATTCTTGGTGCAGGAACGATGGGACGTGGTATTGCCCAAATTTTTGCCGCACATGGTTTTAATGTTTGGTTAGTGGATGTGCGAAAGGATGCTCTAGAGAATGCTAAGAAGCGAATCACTGAAAGTCTAAAAGAGCGATTCCTCTATGGCCTTATTAAGGAAGATCCAAATACAATAATTTCAAGAATTCACTTTACGCAAGATGTTAAAGATGCTGTAATAAATAGCGATTTCGTAATAGAAGCAGTACCTGAAGTACTAGGGGTGAAAAAATCTGTATTAAAGACAATTGATAAAATAGCGCCTAGTAATCTAATTATCGCTTCTAATACTAGTGGTCTGTCGATATCCAAGCTTGCTTCATTCACTAGAAGGGAAGATAAATTTATTGGAATGCACTTTCTAAACCCACCGTTAACTATGCAACTAGTAGAGATTACAAAAGGTGACAACACAAGCGATGAAACTGTTAATATAATAATGGAATTAACGAGAAAAATCGGCAAAGAGCCGGTCTTAATAAAGAAAGATTTTCCTGGAGCTATAGTAAATAACATAATTGGTATGATTTTCCTACAAGCTTTTTGGCCCGTAGCATCTAATGAACACAAAGTAGAAGAAATCGACGCATCATATAGATTTAAAGGAGGTTTTCCTGCAGGTCCCTTTGAAGTTATGGATCTGATAGGACTTGATGTTATAAATTCCTCGTTTGTTCCTAGTATGAAGTACTTAATAGGCAGTAAATTCGATTTTATAGCTGAAATGATAAAAAAGTTAGTAAATACTAACAAGTTGGGTGTCAAAACAGGGGAAGGCTTCTATAAATATCCAGAACCTGGCGTTTTTATTAATCAACCTCTTACAAGAAGAGAGGGGCTTAAAGTGAGTTTTGTAGAATTTTATGCGCTTCCTATAAATTCGGCAGTTAATCTATTAGCAAAGGAGATATCTAGCAAAGAAGAAATTGATAAAGCGTTTAGACTCGGCTATCTTTATCCTATAGGGATATTTGAATTAGCAGATACTATAGGAATAGATGTGATCGTTAATAAACTTAATGAACTTAAGAATAAGAGGAGCATATCTTTATACGAACCGCACGAAATACTAAAAGAAATGGTAAAAGATGGACGCTTGGGAATTAAGGTTGGCGAGGGCTTTTACAAATATTCTGTTAAGAAGGAGCAACGAAATAAAATCGCTATCAGAAGAGAGGAAGAAAATCTATGGCTTATATTCAATGATCTCCTAGTAAGTAATAGGGATCTTATTAATGAGCTGGAGAATATTTTATTAGAGGATACTAAAGATGTAAAAATGATTATCTTCGACGTAGATAATACTTCTATACGTTCTTCACTCCCCCAGAAAATTGATAAAGATGCAGTTAATAGGTATAAAGAACTAATAGAAACTCTACGACAGATAAAAATTCCAAAAATAGCTATTTTAAAAGGAAGATTTTTCAATGAAAGCTTATTGTTCTCTCTGCTAGCAGATATTAGAATTGCAGATATTTACTCTACATTCGGATTCCTCGGATATCCTAGGGAAGAAATTTCTGAAATTAGAGGCAATCTCGTGCCATTTATTGGTTTAACAAATTCGAATGAACTCCTGATGAACGAGCGGGTAATTGGTTCGATAGAGGCCTTCGATATTGGACTTGTAAATATGGTAGGTTTTACTGATGAATTAGAGTTTCTAGCTAGAAGTTATGCACGAAAAATTAGTGCTAGATCCTAGTATCATTTAGCTTTTTTAGTTAATGAATCTCACTTTCCGACTTTCAATATCCCATTTTTTCCTAGAGTTTAAGAAATTAAGTCTCCTTAAGAATTCTGTTAGCAAGTGATAATAGTCTATTAATTCTTTCTTGAGAGGCCCCTAATATATCGATAAGATTTTTAGGCGAATAATTTACGAATTGCTTTAGCGTTACTATTCCTGCGGCTCCTAATTTATAAATTTCTGAAACTTCAAATGCTTTTAGCATCGTTATCGGGTAAATTTTTTTCTCCTCTATCATTCGCTCGAGCCCAAAATCTTTTGGTTGCCTCCAACCAATTAATCTTATATTCCTACATTCAGCATATCTTCTTGCATGCAGAGAGAATTTTGTGTTACATACCACAATATAACCAACAGGTTCGATCGAACTTAAGCCTTCATAAAAGCCATCTAAAATATCCTCAAATATGGCCCTAGCGTTCCGTATAACATCGAGACCTACCATTGTATGATATTTTTCATGGTGTTTGATCTCTAATAGATGGCTACCTTCATTATTAACGGCAACACCATCGACCTCGTGTTCTACACATTTTCCTTGTAGAATCTGATTTGGATAAACTATGTAGCCATACTCTTCTAAAACAAGTCTAACAAATGTCTCAAACTCGGGTTTTGATCTTAGCCTACTTATCGAATATCTCAAATCAACTACATGCTTTAGAATAGGCATAAGTTCCTGAAGATGTTTATATATTAGATCTAAAATAATACTTGTTGAAACTTCTTTTGGTATCTCATTCTCAATTCTTTCTGCGACTTCCTCCGCAGTTCTCTTTTTCGCAC